>VBAU01000271.1:3702-9572 GCA_005883855.1 Bacteroidota bacterium | reverse complement strand
AACGCTGGCGATCACGGGCGTTGTTTTTTTTATTACCCAAATATTGTTGTTCTGGTTTGCGTTTAAATACCAGGAGTCTGATAAACGAAAAGCGTATTATTTTCCGCACAACAATAAGTTGGAAATTATTTGGACGGTGATTCCCGCCATTGCACTAACCGCACTTGTTGGCTTCGGCATTTTTTATTGGTTTAAGATAACAGGTGATCCACCTGAAGATGCGATGCAAGTAGAAGTAACAGGCAGCCAATTTAAATGGGAGTTCAGATATCCGGGGAAAGATGGAGTGTTTGGGAAAAAATATTATAAAAATATCGCGCCAGATAAGAATAATCCCCTCGGCCAATTATGGGAGGACCCATATAACCACGACGATATTGTCATCAACGAGATGCATATTGTGGTGAACAAGCCGGTGAAATTAATAATTGGCTCAAAGGATGTTATCCATGATGTTGGGTTAGCTCAATTCAGAATGAAAATGGACGCCGTTCCCGGCACGCCGACGACCATGTGGTTCACTCCAAAATATACCACAAGACAGATGATAGAAAAGACAGGTGATCCGGATTTTGTCTACGAAATATCGTGTGACCAATTGTGCGGCAAAGGTCATTTTTCAATGCGAGGAGTAGTGATTGTGGAAACGCAGGAAGAGTTTGACAGGTGGGTCTATTCACAAAAACCGCAGTATGCTAAAGTGATGGAAGAAAAGAATCCGGCTGCAAATAAACAGCAATCGGACTCAACGCACAAACAACCAGCAGATACAACCAAAACTGTAGCTGCATACATGAAAAAATAATTTTCAGAGACGTTGTCTCTTTTAAATAAAGAATTATGAGTAACGAATCAAATCTTCATGGTCAGCCTGAAATTGTGACGGGGCATGAAGTGCATCATGATGAACACCATGTCCATCATCATAACGAAACGTTTATCACCAAATATATCTTCAGCCAGGATCATAAGACGATCGGAAAGCAATTTTTGATCACTGGCATCATCTGGGCTGTTATTGGTGGTTTATTCTCCGTTCTGTTTCGTTTACAGTTGGGTTTTCCCGATCAAACTTTCCCAATCCTTGAGACCTTTTTTGGTCGCTACGCAAAGGGTGGCCAGATACAGCCGGAGTTCTATTATGCTTTAATTACGATGCACGGTACAGTGCTTGTTTTTTTTGTCTTGACAGCGGGTCTCAGCGGGACATTTGCCAACTTGCTTATTCCTCTCCAGTGCGGTGCAAGAGACATGGCTTCTCCTTTTCTAAATATGTTGTCTTATTGGTTTTTCTTTATGGCCAGTGTGGTAATGGTTTCCTCTTTGTTCGTAAGCACCGGGCCTGCAAGCGGTGGATGGACAAGCTATCCTCCCTTGAGTGCCTTAGGCGATCTAAACCAGGGATCGAAAATCGGAACTGATCTTTGGTTAGTTGCCATGGCCTTGTTCGTTGTATCATCATTGCTGGGCGGCTTGAATTATATTTCCACGATCCTGAATATGCGCACCAAAGGGATGAGCATGACCAGGCTGCCATTAACCATTTGGGCTTTGTTCTTTACCGCCATACTTGGTGTGCTGTCATTTCCAGTGCTGCTTTCAGGATTTATTCTGCTGTTGTTCGATCGCAACCTTGGAACAAGTTTTTACCTGAGCGATATCTTTATTTCGCAAACGGGACAGGCGTTGCCCAACGAAGGGGGTAGCGCCATTTTATATCAACACTTGTTTTGGTTCCTTGGTCATCCGGAAGTGTACATTATTATTTTGCCGTCAATGGGAATCGTGTCAGAGGTGCTGGCAGTGAATTCACGGAAGCCAATTTTTGGATACATGGCCATGGTGGGTTCGCTGTTCGCTATCACTATTCTTGCATTCCTGGTTTGGGCACACCATATGTTTGTTACGGGACTAAATCCGTTTCTTGGATCCATATTCGTGTTGTTAACCTTGTTGATCGCGGTGCCATCTGCTATCAAAGTGTTTAACTGGCTAACTACTCTCTGGCGAGGCAATATCCGACTTACGCCGGCAACACTTTTCTCGATCGGTTTTGTCAGCTTGTTCATCTCTGGTGGATTAACAGGTGTCTTCCTCGGAAACTCAACTATTGACATTCATCTGCATGATACAAAATTTATAGTGGCACACTTTCACATTGTGATGGGTGTCGCATCTTTCTTTGGAATGTTTGCCGGAGTGTACCACTGGTTCCCTAAGATGTTTGGTCGTTACCTAAACAGCACGCTTGGGTTCATCCATTTTTGGGTTACCATGGTTGGCGCATACCTCATCTTCTGGCCCATGCACTACGAAGGTCTTGCGGGCGTTCCGCGGCGTTATCTCGACCTGAGTGGGTGGCACAACTTTAACCATTTTGGTGACCTGAATAAAATGATCACCGTTGTGTCGGCGATTGTATTTGCGGTGCAATTGATGTTCATCTTTAATTTCTTTTACTCCATTTTTAAGGGTAGAAAAGTGAGACATCAAAATCCATGGGGTGCGAATACACTGGAATGGACGACACCGCTTCGCCCTGGACATGGAAACTGGACTGGGGAAATTCCCGAAGTGCATCGCTGGGCGTATGATTACGGAAAAGACGGAAGAGAATTTATTCCTCAAACAGAGCCGGTCGGCAAAGGCGAGAGCCATCATTAATATGCGTAGAATTTTATGAGAGATATCGCAGTTATTGGGACATACAAAAATGAAAGGCTTTTTATAACTAAGGTGAAAGATTATTTTCAACTTATCAAGCCTTCGTTAAGTATTATGGTGGTGTTTAGCAGTGTAATCAGTTATTTGCTTGCACCGAAAGTGGTAGCGTTTGATTGGAGAATGATCACCTTGCTTTTTGTAGCGGGACTGCTGGTTACCGGCAGTGCGAACGCCATCAACCAGGTGGTGGAGAAAGATACTGATGCAGTGATGAAACGCACGGCAAATCGCCCGGTTGCAGCCGGCAGAATGACCGTAGCACAAGGATGGACCTTTTCGGTCATTACCGGGACAAGTGGCATTTTCATGCTTGGAAATTATTTTAACTGGTTGTCTGCTGGCATCGCCTTATTCAGCTTGTTCCTTTATGCGTTCATCTATACGCCGCTGAAAAAGGTAAGCTCGATGTCGGTGATTGTAGGTGCCGTGCCCGGAGCATTACCGTGTTTGATCGGGTGGGCAGCCGGGAACGACACGCTGTCTACGGGATGCTGGTTATTATTCTTGCTCCAGTTTATGTGGCAGTTCCCTCACTTTTGGGCCATTGCGTGGATCGCGCATAATGATTATACGAGAGCCGGGTTTAAATTACTGCCGAGCGAATTGGGACCGACAAAATATACAGCTATTCAAACAATCATTTACTCCTTATTGCTAATACCGATTGGAGTAATTCCCTATTTCGTTGGAATGAGTGGAATGGTAAGCCTGGTGATTGTTGCCCTGGCAAATATTTTTATGGTCTGGAAATGCGTGCAGTTGTACATAAACATGGACGTATCCAGTGCGAGAAGGGTAATGTTCAGCAGCTATATTTATTTGCCGATAGTTCTGCTGTCATTATTAGCTGATAAATTGTAAATTTTTTTGAAAAGATAAATGTGATGGAGATAGCGGTGGAGCAAACACAACAGAGAAAAAAAATTCATCCTCACAAATTCACTTTGTGGGTTGCCATAGGAAGTATCATTATGATGTTTGCGGGTTTGACCAGCGCATACATCGTGAAAAGTAACCAGGCGGGTTGGCAGACCGTTGGAATGCCTAATGTATTTTGGTATTCAACGGGGACGATCTTATTGAGCAGCCTGGTAATGCAGATGGCGTTGAGATCTTTTAAGCACAGGGAGATGAACCAGTACCGCTTACTAATTGCGGCAACTTTTGCATTGGGAGTAACTTTTGTCATTCTGCAGTGGTTAGGTTTCCGGCAATTATGGAACAGTGGCGTACAATTCCGGGGATCGTCGGGCGGAGGGCAATTTTTGTATGTTATTGCCGGCCTTCACGCACTGCATGTACTCGGCGGCGTGATCGCTTTGATGGTGATGTCTGTGAAGGCATTTTTAGGAAGAACGAAACTATACGGCAGTGTACCTGTTGAAATGATGGCGACATACTGGCATTTTGTGGACCTGTTGTGGATTTATTTGTTGATATTTTTTATATGGGTAGGGTAATGGGCGTGAATGGTCAATGGTGAATGGTGAATTGTCATGGCAGTGAGCATAGTAACTAGTAGAGAATATAATCTCAAATTATCTTGAAATTCAAAACTCCCCTTTAGGGGATTGGGGGCATAAACATGACAACTACGGCAGTTAGTCAGCATCAAACAAAATGGTGGAGTGGAGGTAAAAGTCCTTTCAATGTTGAGTATGGAAAACTGATGATGTGGTATTTTTTGATGAGTGACTCTTTCACCTTTGGTGCTTTCTTGATTTCCTACGGTACAATACGATTCAGTCAAAATTACTGGCCGAGTCCCAGTTATGTTTTCAATACATTTCCGGGAGCAGGAGAAACGAATCTTCCCCTGGCATTTGTGAGCTTGATGACATTTATCCTGATCATGAGTTCGGTAACGATGGTGCTCGCTGTGCATGAAGGTCATCATGGAAATAAAAAGGCCGTAGTGAAATGGATGGCGTGGACGATTGTTGGCGGGTTGGCGTTTTTGAGCTGCCAGGCTTGGGAATGGAATCACCTCATAACTGGTGAGCATGCAACTTTGATTGATGGGAAAATTGAATTAATTGGACAGAGCATGAGGCACAATCCCTGGGGTTCACGAATTGAGGACAATGCAGTAGTACTGGACGCTTTGAAAAACTCATCACATGAAACATTGGCGAAGCTTGCGCATGAACAAAATCATTCCCTTGTCGAGGCGCAATTGAATGCCCTCTCCAATGAGAGGCTGATCGGGATGTTGAATGCGCAGGAACTGCATGTCCACAACCCCGGTCCGGTTGCATTTGGAGGATACTTTTTCGGAATAACAGGTTTCCATGGCTTTCACGTCTTCTCAGGAGTGATCATAAACGTGATTATGCTAATCATGGCACAGACAGGCGTTTTTGAGAGACGAGGTCACTACCTGATGATCGAAAAAGCCGGTCTGTACTGGCATTTCGTGGACCTTGTTTGGGTATTTGTGTTTCTTTGTTTTTATCTAGTTTAGAAATCACAAATCGTAAATTCCAAATTCCAATTGCTTACTATGTTTGAACACGAATTAGAAGAACGATGTCACCAATTTGCGAAACGCGTCAGGAGATTTTGCAGAAAACTAAAAAGTCCACGTCGCGAATTTTGAAGATATTAAACAGCTGGCGAGGGCCAGCGGTTCAGTTGGAGCGAATTATATCGAAGCGAATGAAAATGTGGGGAGAGGGGATCTGAAATACAGGGTTAAGGTTTGTAGAAAGGAAGCAAAAGAATCGATGCACTTCTTAGGGCTGGTTGAAGTGTTTGATGATGAAGCTTTAGACGCTGAACGCATGGAGTTGATTGGTGAAGCAAGCCAACTGAAACGAATTTTTTCGGGAATGTTGGTGAGAATAGCTGAAACGGATAAGATGCAAACAGCTCAAACGAAGTAAACTATTTGGAATTTGTAATTTTTTATTTGGAATTTAACTTTTTATATGGAGCACGGAGTAACGGAAGTGTCGATTCATCATGAACCATCCAGTAGTACAGCAAGGATCTGGAAGGTGTTTTGGATATTACTGATTATTACGATGGTTGAATTGGGCCTGGGTCTATCGCTGTATGCCCTGAGTCTCCCCGAAGGTTTGAGAATGCATTTGATAAAAGGAGTGATCATTATTTTGTCCCTTGCAAAGGCTTACTACATCGTG
>VBAU01000271.1:240-3675 GCA_005883855.1 Bacteroidota bacterium | reverse complement strand
AGATCAGGAATATGATCATGACCATTGTTGTTCCCTTGATGTTGTTCATTTGGTTTATTCTTGCTTTCTTAAGTGATGGTAGTTCCTATAGGCATTTGAGGAATAAGTACGACCCCTATTATAAGGAAAGAACAACGGTAAGTCCTAAGGCAGACACAGTCGCGACTAAATCCGGCGGTAAAGATTAAGAATTTTGTTGTGATTAACTTTTTATCATGTCAAACCATCGTCCCGCCTCTGCGGGACGGTGGTTTTTAATTTGCATGCGGTGAACAAACAAGCTTTATATGCGATTCTGATTGCGTTGATAGTGCCTCTTGTTATTTTTCTCTACGTCAACTCGCTTCCGAAAGCGGCGGTACCCAAGCCCATTTTTTACGACAGCGTGAGCTCGGTGATAAAAGATGGGAAACGGAAAAACGACACTTTCTGGCATCACCTGCCCGATTTCAAATTGACCAACCAGTTAGGCGAAACCGTTTCGTGGAAGGACGTCATCGGCAGTGGCAAGGACACCAACGGACGAATGGTTGTGGCGGATTTTTTTTACACGCACTGCCCTACTATTTGCCCCGTGATGACAAGAAATATGAAGCGCCTTCAAAATGCAGTAAAGAAAGCGGTGGACATCGATGGAAGGAAAGCTGAACTGGTGCAGTTCATTTCTTTCAGCATTGATCCGGAGCGAGACTCTGTAGCTGCATTAAAAAAATGGGCAGACCGGTTTCAAATTGATCCGTCTAACTGGTGGCTGCTTACTGGTGATAAAAAAACCATTTACGATCTTTCCTTAAAGCACATGAATCTCGCTGTGCAAGATCCACAGGTGGATTCATCATTTCCTCACACAGATATATTTGTTCTTGTTGACAAACGCGGAGTTGTTCGTGTAAGAAGGGATAGCCAGGGAAACCCTCTTCTGTACCATGGACTTGACTCTACGGCGATGGCGAATTTATCCGAGGATATTGTTTTGCTTTCACTCGAAAAAGACCCCAGGAAAAAAAGTTTCCTGGCGGGGCAGCTTACTACGATAGCGGTCGCCATGCTCATCACATTGATAATCGTGGCTGTATTCCTGTTTTTGTTTCGAAAAAAATTTCTGCAACATTGAGTATGGTACTTGCTCCATGGAAAAAAAATGACAGGAAAGCCTGGATCCTAATAATCCTGTTTTCGGTTATTGTCTTTACGATTGTTTCGGTATTGGGCCGTGTAACCGTTCCCGTCAAACTCGGTTTTAACGTTCATATTTTTGCAAAGGTCAATGCCGTTATAAACTCCATCGTTGCCGTACTGCTGTTGTGTGGGCTCATCGCTGCAAAAAGCAAACGTTATTTTTTACATAAGCGAATTATGCTTACGTCCATGTTTCTTTCCGTTCTCTTTTTGCTTAGCTATATCTGTCACCACTTATTTGCCGGGGAAGCAAAATTTGGGGACATTGATCACAATGGAGTCTTAACGGACGCTGAAAGAATGAATGCAGGGTCTGCACGATTTGTCTATTATTTTATTTTAGGCACTCACATTCCTTTGGCCGGAATTGTTTTACCATTTATTCTGTTCACCGCATACCGGGCTTTGATTGGTGAGTTTGATAAACATCGAAGGCTTGTAAGGATTACCTGGCCAATTTGGTTTTATGTGGCTGTTACCGGCGTAATAGTGTATGTAATGATCAGTCCATATTATGTTTGATAACCCATCCCGTTTGTTGCATTTACAAAAACGCCTATCTTACTTTTTAAAAAAAATCACCATGCGGTCTTTCTTTGTACTGGCAATTGTTCTCCTGGCTTTTTTCGTTTCTTCATCGCAAACCAGCTCCGTAAAGAAATCTACAACAGCATCGGAACTCAACAACGTTTTTGATAGATACATCCAGCAAGCAATGCCACTATGGAAGGTGCCGGGGTTGGCAGTAGCGGTTGTTAAAGATGGAAAGGTGATTTTTAAGAAAGGGTATGGAATAAGAGAGCTCGGCAAATCCTCGGGATTCGATACGTCTACTTTATCGATTTGTGCATCCACGACGAAAGCAATGACCGCAGTATGCGTAGGCATGCTTGTGGACGAGGGCAAGTTGAAATGGAGTGATTTGGTAGTCGATATTTTGCCAGCCTTTAGGATTAATGACGCGTATACTGCGTCTCAAATAACCATCAAAGACCTGCTCACACACAATGCGGGGCTGGGGAATGCAGACTGGTTATGGATTGTGCAAAACGACGATAATGATGTGCTACGACGTATGCAATATCTTACACCATCCTATTCACTTCGTTCTTCGTTTATCTATCAAAACTTAATGTACGGCGTAGCCGGTAAAGTCATAGAAAAAGTCAGTGGCAAAAAATGGCAGGATTTTATTACAGAAAGACTTTTTCAACCATTGGGAATGAATCGAACCTACGCCACGTATACTTATTCCATTAGTGAAACCAACCGAATTTCACCGCATTTCAAGATCAATGACACGGTTCACGTCATACCATATATTGATTACCCTGCTGTTTCTTCTGCTGGTGCCGTGTGGTCATGTGCTGATGACATGAGCAAGTGGATGATGTTTATGCTGGATAGCGCCACGTGGAATGGTAAGCGTCTTCTGAAGCCGGAAACATTTTCCGAGTTGATGAAGCCGCAGGCAATTGTTCCCGTAAATGAATTCTATCCCACCATGCAAGTAACCAAACCTCATTGGACAACTTATGGGCTGGGATGGTTTCAACAAGACTATCGCGGTAAAATGATAGAATTCCACACGGGAAGTTTGGACGGGGCCGTAGCGATCGTCGGGTTGATACCCGATGAACATTTTGGTATTTATATTTTTGAAAACCTTGACCATGCAGAGCTAAGGCATGCGTTAATGTTTAAAGCTTTTGATTTGTGGGTGTTCAATGACAATTCACAGGATTGGAGCAACAGGTTTTTTGACTTATATAGGAAATTAAAAAATGATTCAAAAAACAAAGAGAAAGAAAAGGACGCTAAAAGAGCGTTGGGTACGAAACCGTCATTATCCTTAGCAGATTACGCAGGGAAATATTCCAGTGATGTTTATGGCGAAGCTGAGGTGGTAGTTAAAGATGGCAGCCTCTTTTTAGAATATCCCCATCACATTGAGTTAGAACTCGACCATTGGAATTACGATTACTTTAAGGGAACGTATAATTATTTCTGGTGGGACAAAAGTGGAGTACAGTTTTTCTTAGATACCCAGGGGAAAGTGTCGCAATTCGATATGGACGGCATGGTTTATAAACGAGTACCGGCGGACAAGTAGAAAATGTAACTGCTGTTGTCAATCGCTGAACTAAAATCCCAATTCCGTGATTGGGTCCCAAAAATGCTTTTCGAAATTGACAATGACGTTGTTCTTGACTTTGATGCCTTCCTTTTTTAAAAGCATTTCCATTTCGTTGGGGG
>VBAU01000271.1:0-199 GCA_005883855.1 Bacteroidota bacterium | reverse complement strand
GTTGACCACGCGATGAGCCGGGATTTTGATATTTGCTTTTCTACTGCCATTCATCGCCCAACCTACCATGCGTGCAGACATTTTTGTTCCAAGGCTCTTCGCTATGGCTCCGTATGAGGTAACCCGGCCTTTTGGAATTTGACCGGCTATTTGATAAACGAGCTCAAAAAAACTCTGATCCCTTTTTCCCGAAGGCTTT
>VBAU01000223.1:5485-7332 GCA_005883855.1 Bacteroidota bacterium | reverse complement strand
CGGTCAGTACCGCCTGATCTATCGCTGCACACTGTCAAACAGCACGGCTTTCGGCTTTACCCTAAGGAGGACTCAATTCCCCGTCCGATTGGCATTCGCGATGACAATTAACAAGTCTCAAGGCCAGTCTCTGCAGACGGTTGGCATTGATCTGCGCTCACCCGTCTTTGCCCATGGTCAGCTGTACGTGGCTTTATCAAGAACCACTGATGTGAGGAAATTGTCAATTTTATTCCCACCAGAAACCAGAGAAGGCATTACCCAGAACATTTGGTATCCTGAAGTCGTCCAATTTCTTTCCACTGTACATACATAATAACCACTGAAATAATAAGACCTTCATTTCCCCTTCTTCGGAATCCCGTTTTTACAATCTTCTAACCGACCAAAATTTCCTTTTTACTATGGCTACCACTACGGTACACTGCAACTTCACCGGGGTCTTACAAATTGATGAAATCCTTAGCTCCCCTAGAGCTGCCAAATTCTCTTGCAATGCTACAATACAAATGTCGATACCAACGTCTCCGGATGGCATCATGATTGATGGCGTAGTGTATCCCGATACTCTATCCACTAGAGTTCATTACTATAACGCCTTGCAAGATGTCTTCGTCGAGAACGCTATGGTCTTTGCCATCGGCTCCCTTTGTGTTACTGATGATGGAGATCCTAAACCCTCACTTACTGTCCAATCGCACTGTTTGATTAGGTTTGGCATGATTCTTCTCCACGATTATCACTATAATACTGACCACTTTAGTGCTCCCGGAGATCCTTCTGACCCTGCCTACCCAGATTCCGTACCTCCCGCAATCAATCCCTTTCTCAGCTTTATGGGTCTGGTCACTCACCACCTTACCATATCAAACACCAACCCTCGAACTTTCATTGTTGATCTATCGGTCTATAATAATGAGCAGTCAACTACATGTCCCTACCAACTCCTTTGTATGTTCCCAGAATCAGCTCGATGGAAGAACCTTAAAACGCTTCCTCGGATAGGTGGATATGTTCAAATTTCGGGAGAGGTTATCGGGTTCTGTGACTTTGATAACGGTCGATCTTTATGCGTCCTTATCACAGAACTTTCTTACCTTCCACAACAAAAACCAAAACAACCAACAACCTCTGCACCACCCGTCACTACTACTTCCCCTATAACACCTCGAAAACCTCTCCGCCGGAGAGGAGAACAACCCTCCCTTAAACTACAACAACAAACTCCATCAACAATAAAACAACCGACTCCATCAACATCGAAACAGCCGACTCCATCAACATCAAAACGACCGCGGCCCTCAGAAGATGATATTATTATCAGCGAGTCCTCATACACTGGAACCATTGCAAACGAGGATGAGAATGAGAATGATGATGATGGGAATGATTCTCCTACTATGGGTAAAGGTAAACGAAAGAAGATCCCAAAGGTGATAAAGGACTGAGTACGAATATTACTTAAGTACTTAGCTTGCTCCATAGTCTTCTTACAATACAAACCTTACAGCCAGGTCGCCAGCATGTACTATATATTTCACTAAAGTCTAATATCTGCCTTATCAAAAACTCGAAAACGTTGAAGAAAATGGTGGCTACCACCACCATCTTTTTGACCGATGATATATTCTAAGCGCAATTCCAACTCACGTCCCTTTTCTTTAATTTATATATAAGCGTCATTACCCAGTACGCGATAGCAGTATATACCCCTAAGTAATAGTAGGATATGCGCCTAAGTAATAGCGGGTTATGCGCCTAAGTAGTAGCGGGATATGGGCTGAAGTGATAGCATATACCTGTTATCTACTTTATGTTCTCTTGGCCTAAGAGTAATTAGAAAATCC
>VBAU01000223.1:0-5480 GCA_005883855.1 Bacteroidota bacterium | reverse complement strand
AAAAAAAAAAAAAAAAAAAAAAGAAAAAGAAAAGGGGTCATGGCAGAGTCCGCTATTAAAATTAAAAAAAAATTTCAACCAGCGGCGATCGGATTTGACCTCAGGGCATAAATAAAAATAATAAAAATAGATGCAAAATATCGATGGGTATTGGTAGCGGCGCACCCACCCAACCGCTGTGGGATGGCAGAAATTAGAACGTATTAATATATATACTGGACATCCAAGCGAAAATCTAAGGCCCGCGCAGGGTGAGCAAAAATCTAAGGGCAGCGCAGGGTAAGCAAAAAAAAAAAAAATTTTTAAAGGGCCGCACCAGGGTGTAAAGCGAAAAATCCTAAGGTCCGCGCAGGGTAAGTGAAAATTCCCAGACTCTATTATCCGCTACGCTGTGCTGCAATTAAATATACCCGTTATCTACTTCATGTTCTCTTGGCCTAAGAGTAATTAGAAAATCCGTTGTAAACCCCACCCATTGTGCCCCATCAAACTTGCCGTGGCAACCATCATCCCGCCCGCTCAACCCCCCTTAGTCCAACTCTTCCTCCCGCTACTGCTGAGTCCGGAACTTGAGCGCCTTGCCCTCGTCATCATAGCCGCCCTTTTCACCGTACGGGCCATGGGCCTCTGCTGATGGGAATGAGACGCCGGTGGCTGGAAGGTAGCCATTATTATCCTGCATGTAGTCGAGAAACCACTGGATATCAAATTCATTGCATCCCTCAAAACGTCCAACGAGCTCTCCATGTTCTTGAAACTCAGCAAACGTGATGGCGCGTGGGAGATTATAGCCTTCACGATCATCTTCCTGATCTCCAAAACAGTGTAGGGTAGCGACAAATTGAACCTTTTGTCCCGGCTTCTTCCCACGGACGGCGACGACACACACCCACTTATGCTTATCATCATCCGGCGCGCCTTCAGGCATGATTCCAACCATAATCTTCCACAAATCTACCTCAAGTCTTTGACGCACGAGTTGTTCACGAGCCGGCCCATGATTGTCGAAGGCATTCTGACCTTTCACACCGAGCTTGAACTGCGAAAACCGATCAGAGTCATGGCTGTCAATTTGCACGCCGATTTGTTGACCGTCAGCGCGGAGCACCATGATGAGCGAGACGTAGGCAGGACTTGGATGCGAAATTATCAGAGAACAGTGAAAATCGTTAGCGGTAAATATAACTAATATTGTTGCCTTCAAAATAAATTGAACGGATGCTTACCTACCGGCTGAAATCAACACTAAAATGAAGATGGGTTCACAGTAATGTTTGCAAGCGCGAGGAAAGAGATGATAGATACCGATGATTGATTGATTTTGCGTAGCAGGCACCTGAGTAGTTGTAGTTGTAAGAAAGAGAAAGCTTACGATGAGTTGTTGAGCTCTTAAGCAGCCGACGGTGTTACGTGAAAACGTTTGACCGGTTGAACCGGTTGAAAACGATAGTTTGTGATGATCAACAAAACATTGCTTGGTTAAAAGCGGATTGTTTAGTGTTGATCAACAAACACAAACAACAAAGAGTAATGGATTGATAAAAACTGAGATGCGAAATTCTAACAACGAATACACTCATTAACTCAAGCATTTATAAATTATGAAGCTCTGAAGGTGCACTACGCGCGTGTAGACGTAAAGATATATGGGGCTCGATCGATTATGACCCTGGCAGCGAATGGCCCTACATAAGGACGGGGTATAACCCCTACGTGGCAGGTCGTGGTCGCCCTCACAAGCGATGCGCACTGCGCGCATCTGCGCGCAGGTCGCAGCGCTTGTCATACTGCTGTGCCCGTAAGGTCTTGGCTCCAAAAGTGCAAATTAACGCCCTCGAGTGGATCGAGGAAGCGAGGGACATGGGGAAGCGAAAAAGCTAATATAAAAAGGGGTTGGTTTATTAAATCCGCCGCCAAGCACAACACACATAATATCTTAATCAACCATCAACCATCACCTCCGGTAATACTTGCCCATCTACTCTTAGCTTAGTAGGTACGTTGCTTGGTCTCCTCTTAGCTGGTGTGCGTGTCTCGCTTTAGAACTTCTTTCCCATTTTCTTAACTCTTCATCATTCACATTTATTTTAAAATATATATATATATATATATAAAAAATGCGCTCCTCTATTAAAGATACTCAGGTATTCTGCCGTGATTGTAGTGCAGAACTACCTACATCAACTAAATGTGTTCGATGTGTACCTTGCAGGCGAAAACGGAGGGCTCAACGCCAAAGAACTATCCATAAATGTCATGATTGTAGGCAACTGACAACCTTACGTGGGGGGCAGATTCGCTGCGAGAATTGTAGGAAGATCTATCTTCAAACACGACCTGCCTTAATCTGTATCAACTGCGGCGAGAAATTCATATCACGCAATCAACTAGCAAGCTGCAATGATTGCCGTCAGAGACGTACCTCTAATCAACAACCACAATATCCTACGGCCTATACGTCGTCCTCTAATACCCGGGCACCGCTGGACATTGGACGTATGGATATTGAGTGCAAGGAGTGTAAAGCTTTACACTGGAAAGCTGAGAACAGCGGGTATGATAAAGAGAAGGGAACACCGCTTTTTGAGAGTTGTTGCAAGAAGGGTTCCGTAAAACTCAACGCGCTTCTAGAACCTCCAGAACCTTTACGGAACCTTCTCTCCTCAAACGAATCATCTGCAAGACGCTTTCGATCCCAAATCCGGCAATATAATACCGCTCTCTCCTATACGTCATGCTCCTACACCCCAGATCCGCGACTTCATGCACAGGAACATACGTATATATTCCAGCTACAAGGGGCCATTTACCATCACCAGGGGCCACTCAGCACCACCCTCGGTATAAGGCCTTCTTACGCCCAGCTCTACTTTTTGGATCCGATGGAGGCAACGCGCATACGCCTTAACAACAATTATGGGTCATCTTCTTCAGTAGATCCCCATCTTCTAGAGCATTTAGACTTTATGCTCCGTGGCCCAAAGAATCCTTTCCATAAGCTCTACTACCGAGCCAGCGAGATTTTACATCAACAGGCCGCCCTTACTCCTCTACGCCTTACTCCCCAGCTCCGTCTAACCTGTAATAATGGTAGTGACTTGCGTCGCTATAATCTCCCCACAGTCAATCATGAACTGGCAGCACTAATTCCTGATATCCCATCAGAGTATGGACGTCGAGGCTATAGGGATATTCTCCTCTATCTCCAACACGTTTCACTGGCATCACAGAGCCAATTCTTAACAAAGATTCATCCAGATCACGCTCTCTACCTACCTCTACACTATGTTCTCTTCTACCCTCACGGCGGCCATGGATACCATAGAGGTATGCAGCTAAATACCACGGAAAAGCGTCGAAGCACGAAGATATCCGCCCGCATGTTCCATAGATTTCATCTACACACCCGACCTCTCCCCTTCTTTAACAGCCTTCAGCGCGGCAGTCTACTCTTCCAACAATGGGTTGTTGACGCTTGGGCCACGGCTGAGAGTATGGACCTTGATTTCTTCCGTCACAATCAAACGCACTTACGCGCTCATCAATACACTAGCGTCCGCGATGCCCTTCAGAATCAAGACACATCACCAGCAGATGTGGGTCAACGAGTCATTCTACCATCAACATACACTAGTGGGGACCGCTTCATGCAGCAGCTCTATCAGGACTCTATGGCTATTGTACGCCACTTCGGAAAACCTGCCCTCTTCATCACCTTTACCGCGAATCCGCACTGGGCAGAAATTGAGCGCGAACTACTTCAAGACGACCAAGGTCAGCCGATGCAAACGTGGCGCGATCGACCAGACTTAGTGGCCCGAGTCTTCCACCTTAAGATTCAAGAGTTCCTACGCGAGATACGGCAAGACGGCATCTTTGGTGAACATGTTGCTAGCGTGTTCACGGTTGAATACCAGAAGCGAGGGCTCCCGCACATCCACTTCCTCCTTTTCCTTACTGGGCGCGCCCAATTTGACACTATTGAAAAGATTAACCAGGTTATTAGTGCCGAAATCCCTGATCCAGCTACTGATCAAGAACTCTATGACATCGTCACTAGACAGCTGATCCATCAACCTTGCGGTGAACACAACACTAAGGCGCCTTGCATGAAGGAGCGGAACGGCATATGGCAATGCGGCAAGAAGTTCCCCAAACCGTATGTTGAAGAGACCTTGATTGAGGAAGACGGATATCCTGAATACCGCCGCCGACGTGATGGTATCACATTACAAATTCCACATCCCAGCCGTAAGGACGAGACCATAACGATGGGCAATGAATGGGTAGTACCCTACAACCCATACCTCGCCTGGAAATATCGAGCTCATATTAATGTGGAAGTCTGTAGCACAATCCGTGCTATTAAGTACATCCACAAATATATTTATAAGGGCTCGGACCGCGCAACCGTGGAACTGGAGCAGGATAAGATAAAGAGCTATATTAGTGGTCACTACATCAGCTCCTCTAAGGTGGTCTGGAGACTGTTTAAATTCCCCATACACGGGGAGACGCCTTCAGTAATACATCTACCAATCCACTTACCTGGTGGGCAAATAGTATCATTTGATTGCGCCGCCACAACTGACCATATTATGGAACAGATCAATGAGCAACGCACACCACTAATTGGTTTTTTTGAGTACAACACTACTCACCCACATGACCGTTCCCATCTCTACCAGGATTTCCCGACCATGTTTACCTGGGACCGTCAAAAGAGAGAATGGAAGAAAAGAGAAAGAGGGACGGGACGGGCTAAAGAAAGACCGGTCCAGATCGGACGCATATACCAGGCTAATCCCTTCCAAGGTGAAGTCTACTACCTGCGCCGCTTACTCACGATAGTGCCGGGACCAACTTCCTTTGAAAGCCTCCGAATAGTGGACGGCACACTTTACGACAGCTTTGAGGCCGCATGTCGTGCCCACGGAATCATCTCTCATGAATCTGATTGGGTCGATTGTTTCAATGAAGCTAAAGATATGCGAACCGGCTGGTATCTCCGCAGGCTACTGATCTCGGCATTACTTTATGGTGGTCTGGCTGATGCGCGACCTATTTGGAATCAATTCACCGACTTCCTCTGTGATGACCTCCCGTACCGCATCCGCGTCAACCAACTACCCTGTGACCCGTCGATTACGAGACCGGATCATGATTTTGGCCTTTACCTGATCAACAAAGCCCTAAGGGCTGAGGACCACTCCTTAGAAGACTTCTTTCTACCTCGTTACCAAAACCCCTGGGATTTAACCGATGGTAATCCGCTAATCTTGCACGAGCTCTCTTATGATCGGGAAAAGCTTGCCATATCTGCCACGCAAAGGGAACAGCACCTAAACGCCGACCAACACCGAGCATATGATACAATCCTTAATCGGCTAAGGATGGACCCAACTGGTGCACATTTCTTTTTACACGGGTCCGGCGGCACCGGCAAGACCTACCTCTACATTACTCTCTGTGAACGCCTA
>VBAU01000589.1:1502-3092 GCA_005883855.1 Bacteroidota bacterium | reverse complement strand
TCGTTCAATTCAATCAAATCAATATCACCTGTTTTTAAGCTTGCTCTTTGCAGTGCTTTCTGTGTCGCCGGTACGGGGCCGATGCCCATAATCGCTGGATCAACGCCGGCCACCGCCATGGAGAGAATTTTTGCGAGCGGTTTTAAGCCAAATTTTTTTACTGAGGCCTCATTTGCCAGCAACATCGCTGCGGCGCCATCATCAATCCCTGACGAATTTCCTGCCGTCACAGTTCCGTCTTTTATAAACGAGGGTTTCAATGCAGCCAATTTTTCCATAGAAGTTTGACGTGGAGGTTCGTCTTTATCGACCACAAAAATTTCCCCCTTTTCTTTTTCGATGTTCACCCTTGCAATTTCGTCTGTCCATTTGCCGGCAGCAAGGGCGGCAAAATATTTTTCCTGTGATGAAAGAGCAAATTCATCCTGCTCTTTTCTTGAGATCGTCCATTGTTTCGCAACGTTTTCAGCCGTCTCTCCCATGCTATACGGATAGTGCTGGGCAACCAGCTTTTCGTTTTTAAATCGCCAGCCTAAAGTAGTATCAAAAATTTCCATTTGTCTTGGAAAAGGCGAAGTTGCCTTCGACATGACAAATGGCGCCCTGCTCATACTTTCAACGCCCGCTGCGATGATCAATTCGGCATCTCCACACATCACCTGGCGAGCTCCATTCATAATGGCCTCGAGGCCGGAGGCACACAAACGGTTGACGGTTGTTCCCGCCACTGCGAGAGGCAAGCCAGCCAACAACGCCGCCATTCTGGCAACGTTACGATTATCTTCACCAGCCTGGTTTGCATCTCCCGCGATCACGTCTTCAATTGAATTCGGGTCGACCGAAGAATTTCGTTTGAGCAACGCTCGTATTACGTGAGCTAACAAATCATCCGGCCGCACTGAACTTAAAACTCCTCCATATTTTCCTATAGGTGTTCTGACCGAATCGATAACAAATACTTCTTTCATCACCGGCATGTTTAACAGCTCAAATATCAGTGAAATCAATTAAATCCTCCAATCCCCGATATCTTTGCAGGATGGTGAAAACTGAGAGAAATATCAGGCACTTAAGCTTAAATGATCTGGACGAGTACTTTGAAAGCATTGGTGAAAAAAAGTTCAGGGCAAAACAGGTTTATGAATGGATCTGGCAAAAAGGCGCATTGAGTTTCGCGGACATGACGAATCTAAGTAAAGAGCTCCGACAGCGCCTTGGCGAAGGCTTTACATTGCCCGCCCTAACAATCGACGCCACGCAATACAGCGCGGACGGCACCATTAAAACCCGTTTCAAAACCTGGGATAACCATCTTGTAGAAGGTGTGCTAATACCTACCGAATTGCGCTATACAGCCTGTGTCTCCTCTCAAGTCGGTTGTAGCCTCAGCTGTAAGTTTTGCGCCACCGGCTATATGGACCGCGAGCGCAATCTTGAGTTTGATGAAATATATGACGAAGTGGTGCTGATCAATCAACAATCTGAACGTACTTACGGAAAGAGACTTTCTAACATCGTTTTCATGGGTATGGGCGAACCGCTGTTGAATTACAAGAATGTGTTGAGGGCGGTTGAGCGGATCTCTTCTCC
>VBAU01000589.1:0-1466 GCA_005883855.1 Bacteroidota bacterium | reverse complement strand
AAACTGGCGTTATCATTACACGCAGCCAAAGATGAAAAACGTCACAAGATCATGCCGATTAATGATACGAATAACATTCAATCATTGATTGAGGCCTTGAACTATTTCTACAAACAAACAAAAAATGAGATCACTTTTGAATACATCTTGTTCAGTAATTTTAACGACAGCCTGAAAGATGCGGATGAACTCATTAAGATCTATCGCCAGGTTCCCGCAGATCTAATCAATATTATTGAATACAATCCTATCGACTTTGCTGAATTCGCAAAGCCTACTGAGGAAAAAACACAAACTTTCATGAAGTACCTGGAAAAAAATCGAGTGAATGCAAGGTTAAGACGAAGCAGAGGGAAAGATATCGATGCTGCCTGCGGACAATTAGCCAACAAAGGCCCCGTGACTCCTTAAAGAACTGCGCTGCAGACTAAAAATTCTGTTCCATGAAGAAGTCTAACAACTTTCAAAAATTCTCGGAAAAAAGTAATGCCGCACGTAAAGAGCAATTCAGACAGGAGAAAAGAAAATGGAAGAAAGAAAGGGAAGAGTTCTTTGTGAAGAAAAAAGCTCAGAAGTCAGAAGTAAGAGGTCAGACTTCAGACCTCCGACCGCAGACCTCCAGCCTCATGCCGCTTAATAAGTTCATTGCGCACTGCGGGACGAGCTCAAGAAGGGATGCAGCGGAGTTAGTAAAGTTGGGAAATGTGAAAGTGAACAATGAAACAATTACCGAGCCTGGTCACAAGGTGTCCGCCAAAGATGAGGTTAAAGTAAATGGCAAGAAAATTACGCTGGCTGAAAATCTTGTTTACATATTGCTCAACAAGCCGAAAGATTATATCACTACCACAGATGATCCACAAAACAGAAAGACAGTTTTGAACCTGATTCGAATCAAAGAGAGAATATACCCGGTCGGCCGATTAGATCGAAACACTTCGGGTGTCCTGCTGCTCACGAATGATGGCGATCTTTCACAAACACTAACGCATCCGAGTTTTGAAGTGAAAAAGGTGTACCATGTCAGCCTCGATCGTCCGCTAGAGAAAAAGGATTTTGACAAGGTGTTGAAGGGAGTCATCCTGGAAGATGGACCGGCAAAGGTGGATGTGCTCGCTTACGCAGATTCAAAGGACAGGAAACAATTGGGAATTGAGATCCACAGCGGGCGGAATCGAATTGTGAGACGAATATTTGAACACCTTGGGTACGAGGTAAAAAATCTTGACAGGGTTATGTTTGCGGGACTTACCAAAAAAAAGATTGAAAGAGGTAAGTGGAGATTTCTTTCGGAAAAGGAAGTTAGAGAGCTAAAATATTTTGGAAAAGGCAATCGCTGATTACGCGGGTTACTCAGGATTACATCGAAAACATAATGAAAATTTCGGACATAGTGATTTATGAAAATGGAGATTTTCTCCTGCTAAACAAGCCTGCGGGGTTGCTTTCAATACCGGACAGGGTGG
>VBAU01000222.1 GCA_005883855.1 Bacteroidota bacterium | reverse complement strand
TGTCGATGCAACCCTTGCTGCAACTAGAGATCAGTCGCACATTATATGTGCCCGGCGTCGTGAAAGTATAGGTTGGATTTTGCTGGTCGGATGTGTCATTGGAAGCAGTGGAAACTCCAAAATCCCAACGCCATGTATTGACCACACCATATTGGGTAGTTGTAGCGTCTGCAAACTGCGTGGGCTTATTTACACAAATTCCGCTGCTGTTGAATCCAGGAAAAAATCCCGGGTAAATCTTCATCAGCATTTTTCCCGTGTCCGTACAAGGCTCTCCGCGATTCGTGATAAGTGTGACCGTGTACACACCCGTTATCAGTAAAAAAATGGTTGGGATTAGATAATGTTGAAGTATCATTTGCACCACTTGCCAGATCACCCAAGGTCCATAAATAAGAATGGATCAGCGATTGATCACCTCTATTATTAAAAAACGAGGTATAGCTGTCACAATTAATAGCGAGAGGTGGCAAGTTTGCGGCAGCGATTGAGCAATCACCCACTTTTATCTGCAGGTCTTTTCTTTGCGTAGCTATTAAAATTCCATTTCGATATTCACTCACGCAAACGGTCATTACATAAATGCCTGCGTCAGGCGCAATACCGGTGACTAAACCAGTTTTTGAATCGATCACCACTTGTGATCCCATGGGACTACCCGCTGAAAATGGTGGGACATATGGAACCATTGGGTAAGGCGGCGCCAGCGGCGGATCAGGAGCCGGTGAACCGCTAGTTCCTCCAACGTAGGCATCGCAAAACGAATACGCCAAAGAATCACCATCAGCGTCAAAGGCGTTGAAGCTATAAGTAAAAGCATTGTGTTGGCAGACAATCACGGTATCCGGGCCAATAAAATGTGCGCTGTTATTGGCCGGTCCCGTAGGTTCCGGATTCGTACCCGGAATTTCTGCCACATAAGTAGCGCCGACAGAACTTGACCCCACTAAAGTGTTAATGCCTGCTATTCTGCAGCAGCGTTGATAGGTTATTATATAGCCGTTAGCAGACGCAGGGAGCGTTACATTAAAACTGTAAATCCCAACGTCGTAATAAACTGGCGGCGGATTCAGGATACATGGCCCAGGGGAAACCAATTGCAAAAAGTCGATCCTGGTACTCTGAATCGTGCCATCCCAGACCCTCGCACCTGTTACCCTGTCGAAAACAGCAATTGGGGCAGCAGCATCGAGTGGTGCGCCCGAAGAAAAATGATCGCGATAAAGTTTTAACGTGACGGCGTAGGTGTAATTGTTACCCGATTGGCTAGTTAAAGTATAAAAGATCTCTCCTCCCGTAATGTGGTTAGCTTGAACAGATAAAAATGTAAGCGAGAAAACAAAAATTAGAGAAGGGAGCTTCATTTATTGCAGGTTGGGATTAAATCAAGACAGGTTTATTAGGTAATCGTTTAAAATATTATTGCTTTTTCCCCCTTCCTCAATCATTCCCATGTGGCCTGACTCGGAAAGGGTATGAAAATACGATATTTCAGGCAGATGGCACAGCTTGAGGACATCGTTTAACGGGGCCGCGTTGTCATATTTTCCGGCGATAAAAAGCATGGGAATTTTGAGGTTTGTTAATACGGAGGTACGGTCGGGGCGACGCATCATGGCCTCATAATAAGAAACGAGCGCCTCGGCGGAAAAGTTGTTTGTTTGTTCAATAAGCTGTTCGATAGAATCAGCAATTTTGTGTCGGGAGTCGGGTGAAAACAAGTTCGGTATCATTGTTTTTAAGAACTGACCGGCACCCCTGTCTTTTATGGATTCGATTGCTTTCTTCCGGATTGTTTTCCGCTCCTCGCTGTCGGGGTATGCGGTCGAATGAAACAAACCAAGACCTTTTAAATACTCCGGATATTTCTCCGCAAATGCGAGGGAGACATAACCTCCCATACTATGGCCGATCAAAGCAGCTCTCTTCCAACTTCCCCCATTGGGGGAAGGGCCCACCACACGCACCTCAGAACTGAAACTCATGCCACTATTTATGTCCGCCTTAATTGGAATTGCTTCAGTAGATCCAATTTCCATATCGATAATATTCTTGATCACTTCAGCCATTCCTTCCATGCTCATGTCATCAATCATTTCTGATGCGCCACTTCCCGGAAGATCTGGTGTGATAAATTTGAATTTGCCTGGCCATGATGAATCTTTGAAATGCGAGGCTTGTGTGTTGATCTCCCCCTTAGCAGTTAGATAGGACCTCCATAAATTCCCGTCGAATGGCAAGCCGTGAAGGAGTACGACTACCGGGCCTTCCCCAGCGACTCTATAAGAAATTTTTCTTTTCTGAAAGTCCAGTGTTTTTTCTGTGGTCATTGTTAAATTTTTTGTATCGTGCAGCACTTCGCAACAGTAGTAAAGCGACCACAGGGATCGAAGCGTTATTCATCTCCTGCGGTATCCATTTCCAAAGCAGCAGTAACAGTAAAAGTATGATGGAGCTAACCAGGAAATAATATCGCAGCCAGTGCCATTTTTGGAAAATAAAAAAAACAATCAGGAAATGAAGAGGGAAGGCCCAGGTAATATTGAAATTGTTTTTGCATTCCGGATGATCTGTTCCAAACCACATAAACAGAATCAATATTCCTAATGTTCCGGCGAGAAAAAAAAGAATGAAATCAAATACTGCAAAAAATCGATTGCTGGTTCTCATGAACATTAACACTGCAATGAAGAGAAATAGAATTGTGAAGACGGCAAAAGGAGAAAGCAAAGGCGCCTTTTCGATCGCAAGGTTACCTCTTAGAATTTCATTTTTCGCTGAAACCAGCGGCTTGCCATTTGCCTTCGTGCTGTCAAAACCCTTTAATAAGTAATCGGGCAGGAACATGGCCTCATTGTTACTGATCTTTTTGTCGACCGGGTTACCTAGCAAAGCGTCAATGCCCAACTTGCTCCAATACTGGTAGCTTTTGTCGAGATTTTCATGTATGAGGTTGCGGAAAGTGATCCTAATTTTCGGGCGGATGTTTTTTGTGACAACCGGACTGTCTGAGTTCTTAAATACCATATCTCGTAATCGTGTCGTACAATTGTCGACAACGAAATCGTATTTGTAATACTTGTTTTCATCCTTCGCGTTTTCCTGCAAAGCATTCACGAGTTTTTCTTTTTCTTCACACGATAAATTAAGGACCTGCTCGGTTATTCCCCGTTGTTCGTATTCATACGCTTTCATAAAATTTTCAAAGCCTTCGATCGAAACGAAGTATAAAAGCTTTCCCCTAGTAAATTTGGAGTAAAAATTGGGGTCATCAAAGTCAAACGTTCCATAGTTATAAATTATGTCCGCGCCGGAAGAGCTATCGGTGACCCTAAGAGCACTGTGGCCGAAAGTGGAATACAGTTCTTCTCCCGGAGTGCAGGTGAGTAAGCTGATCTGAAAACGACAGGAATCCTGGGCTAAAAGAAAATGAACGAAGAGGCAGCTGGCAATGAGAGAAAAAACTTTTTTCACCCGACGAATTTTTTTACAAGGTCGGGAAAAATCATTCATGTATCGCTAAGCAAATATTAAAATTTGCTTGTTTACAAAATTGCTAATTTGCCTTGAAATGAATGATGAACAAAAGATAGATGAACTGCAGAAACAAGTTGATGAACTGTCCGCGCAAATGCACGGATACCAGCAGCGACTCTTTGGTTTGCAGCAGGAATTAAACAGGTTACAAAACAAAACATCTTTGAATCCTGCGACAAATAACACGACAAGAAACTCCAGACTTGAAAATTTCATTGGCCTTCGCATCATTCATCTTGTCGGCATAGTAGTATTGGTCATTGGGATTTCTATTGGTGTTAAATATGCTATCGACCGCGAATTGATCTCAGAAGCAGCCAGGATCGGTTTAGCATACACAGCCGGCATAGTGTTATACCTCTTATCATGGAGGCTTAGGAAAAAATACCAGTTGTTTAGCGCCATATTGTTCAGTGGTGCCATGGCCTCTTTATATTTTACAACCTATGCCGCTTTTGTGTACTATGGATTTTTCTCCTTTGCGATTACTTTTCTTTTGATGGTGGGATTGACCGCGTACACTGCTTTCGAGGCTATTCGATATAACCGGCAGGAAATTGCCGTACTCGGAATGGTGGGCGCATACGGCATTCCTTTTCTGATTAGCCAAAATTCAGAGAGAGCCGACCTTCTCTTTTCTTATATCATCGTGATCAATGTGGGTGTGGTCTACCTGTCGTTTCGAAAAAGGTGGAAGGTGATGGGACAATTTGCCCTTTTCATTTCATGGACCCTGTTTATTCTTTGGGGATTTTTTCGTTACCAGCCCAAAGATTTTTGGACAGGCGTTATCCTGCTAATCACTCTTTATTTTTTGTTCACTGTAAATTTTCTTGCTAATCGACTCGTGCGGGCCGAACCGGTAAGTGCGCGGGACATCCAACAGTCTGCCACAAATAATATTGCTTTTTATATATCAGCCTTGATTGTTTTTGGCCTTGGCGACTTTGGAAATCATCTTGCTGCAATCACGGGTTGGGGTTTTATTTTTATGCTATGCCTCATGATCATTAGTTACTTCTTCTTTCCTTCAGACGTAGTACTTCAACGATCGCTTTCCGTTCAGTCGGTCATTCTTCTTGCAATGTTCATTGGCTTCAACTGGAATGGACTAATCGTAACATTACTATGGGTGGCGTTGGCAGTGGTTTTATTTGTATTGGGGATTTACAATCGTCGCTCGTGGCCACGACTTGCAGCCATCCTTTTAATGACCATTACTCTCGGTAAACTGATTATATTTGACACGTCAAAATTTACAACCCTTCAGAAGATTGTGGCTTACCTGGTGATTGGAACATTGCTACTTATTCTTTCTTTCTATTATCAGAAATTTAAACAAACCCTATTTAAGAACACGGATTAGAGGATAAGGATTACAATGAGCGAGCCGTGCCGCTGTTAGTGTTGCGCAGAGATTTGGGCGTAGGCGCACAAACAGCTCAAATTGTCGTATTCAATTTTCATTTGTTACCGCTAATGGTTGTTGGTGCGCCTCGCTGCAGGACTTAGCGCTCAAACCTAGGATGGATCTTTAGTTACGGAAAAACCAAAACGCAATGAAACCTCTAAGATTGCTCGCACTGCTATTGTTAGCTGCAATCGTATTGATCCGATGCAAGAAAGCTGGGTTGCCAAATTACTCAGCCAGTATAGCAAAGGTGATCATAGCTGAAACAGACCCTCGTCTATTTGGCATGAAGGAATTCAATAAAATTAAGAGACCTGCTAAGTGGGCAGAAGAGATAGATCAAAAAAGCTCCACTCAATCAGGATCAAGAAAAGATAGCGATAAAGATGGAATACCTGATGTAAGTGACAATTGCCCATTAACATATAACCCTGATCAGAGAGATTCAGATAGAGATGGAATAGGAGATGTGTGCGATCCAACACCCTACCTATCAGTAATACTTTTATACTTTAAGGCAGATACGATTGTTAATACCTCCTGGAACACCGATGGACCGATTTATCTTGAAGATGCAAATATGACAAATAGTGAACAAGCAATTGTGCTTACTGCCGTACGAATGCACTATGATACATTCAATGTTGTAGTCACAACAGATACATCAGTATACAATAGAGCAAATCATAACAAAAGAGTAAAGGTTAATATAACACAATCCTTTCAGTGGTATTGTCAAAGTACCACTTGTGCAGGAGGAGTAGCGTTTAGAGGATCGTTTACCTGGGGAGACAATACACCATGCTTTGTGTTCTCTTCAGCGCTTAACTATAATGCATTCACAATAGGAGAAGCAGCAAGTCATGAGCCAGGTCATACACTGGGATTACGACATCAAAGTGTTTTCGATTCAAATGTTCAGCCATGCAATATGTTAGATGAGTATAGACCTGGTGTCACAATGGGGAGAGCGGTTAATAATATACCAACTGTCTGGACGATTGGACCAAGTGCAGTTAGTAGTGGGATTCCGCTAGTAGGCAGTAGTCGTTAAAGAAATCAAATAGGCATTCTTAGAAGTGCCTATTTACGCCGCGGTAGGTCTTACGCAGAGGATTCACCAACAGCTCAATCGTTACGTTCAATTTTCAAGCATGCCGTGATTCGGTTGTTGGTGATGCTTGGCTGCGTGGCTTGGCGCAACACCAACAACGCCGGAATGTTGGATGCATACCGTTCGTTCTATTTGGTTTACTTCTCAAAGAACTTTACCAATTAAAGTTTCATTAATCTTTTTTAGCGACAATAGCACAAATGCTACTTTATACGGCGCCTTTCAG
>VBAU01000221.1 GCA_005883855.1 Bacteroidota bacterium | reverse complement strand
GTATTGGCGGGAATTATTAGTTTGTTTGGTGCACTCAGCAATGCGGAGGTTGCGGGAATGCTTGCAGATACGGGAGGGGAGTACGTTTATTACCAAAAAATCTACAATCGATTTTTCGCTTTTATTTTCGGGTGGTCGCTTTTCGTTGTTATACAAACCGCTTCCATTTCGGCATTGGCTTATGTTTTTTCTCAATCGTTGAATAGCATTGTTCATTTGCCTCCCGTTCTTACATCGTGGGCCCATTTTAATATTGCGGGCGTATTTTACCCATTCGAAAATTTCAACGTTAAACTCACGGCCATTGTACTCATTGTCCTACTCACCTGGCTAAATAGCCGCGGCATAAAAACCGGTGCCAGATTCAGCGCGACAATTTTGATCCTTGTATTCGCAGGCATACTCACCATCATCATTTTTGGATTAGCAAGCCCTCAGTCACATGTTGGCAATGTGTTCCATATGCCCAAAACAAATACTTCACCTGTCACATTCAGTGCAGTCTTTACAAGTATGCTCGCTGCATTCTGGGCTTACCAGGGATGGGCTACCGTGGGATACATCGGTGGTGAGGTAAAGAATCAATACAAGAATATTCCCAGGGGTATCGCTATCGGAGTGTTCATTGTCATCGCCACTTACTTATTGGTAAATACAACATACCTGAGTTTATTGCCAATAACCAAACTGGAGGAGATTTATCGATCGCAGAACATGGTAGCGGCCATCGAGGCTGTAAAAGTTTTCTGGGGCACGAACGGAGCTTTTTTTATTTCCGCGCTGATCGCCATTACCACATTGGGATGCACGCACGCGACAATACTGGTGAGCTGTCGCACTTATTTCGCCATGTCAAAGCAGGGAATGTTTTTCCCAAAAGTCAGCAAGCTCAATAAGGCGCATGCACCGGTGAACTCGTTGTGGTACCAGGGCGTTTGGGCTTGCATTCTTGTGCTATCGGGAACGTTCGATCAGTTGACCGATATGATCATTTTCGCTGTGTTCATTTATTATGGTGCGACGACGCTCGGCGTTTTTATTCTTCGCAAAAGAATGCCGGATGCGCCGAGGCCGTACAAAGTATGGGGTTACCCTGTTGTTCCCGCTATTGTTGTTTTATTCAGCGCAGCACTTCTATTCAATACAATCTATGCAAGACCGAGGGAAGCATCCATCGGGATGATATTGATGTTGTCTGGTGTGCCGATATATTGGCTGTTGATGAAGCGAAAGAGGAGAGCAGAGGCGAATGCTAAGGTTGGTGAATTGGTCGAATAGTTTGAAGGGTGGGTAAAGGCCCAAAAATCCGTTGCATTTTGTTTTTAAGTTGTCGCAACCCATCCAAACCCACAGTCGGCGACAACATCTTTTTATTTTCCGTTGGTCCGATAAAAAAAAGCCGCCAAAATCTCTGTAAGAAAAATTTTTTTCAGAGTGGTTGCGCATCAGCCGCACTGTTAGCGGCAGGTATTCTGTTACGTCACCTTACTTAAAAGTCTGCGAAGATCTTTTACCCTGTCATTGATCTCGTTGCTTTCAATATTACTGATTGACAAAATCGGTGAAAGTTCTGGATATAAATCTGGCTTGTTCAGCCACTTTATAACTTGTTCCTTAATCCATTTATTATAAGCTATCGGGTACGTTTTGTTGGCAATAAACAATGCCTGTAAATATTCCTGAAAGGCCTTACATAATATATCGAACGCTTGAAAATAAAGTTCTCGTTTGATAAAAAATGGAATATGGTCTAAATCATAGTTACAAGCATCTTTTGTCATTTGAAGTCTTTGCAGACGTAATTCTTCATTATAATACGGAAGCCATTTGCTTTGTAGCGTTTGAAAATAAAATCCTGCGTTTTCCATCGGTGCGGAATAACAAATTTGATTTCCAATTTCAATTTCAAAGTAGTCAATCGGTTCGCCTTTCTCCACTTTTGCCGGTGTATAGTTTCCGTCGATGATATCCAGGTGGAGATGCGCAAATGGACTTGATTGCCTATATTTTAAAAACGTCGGTTGATTTTGCAAATAGATTTGCCACGAATGTTCCATGGTCTTTAATTCAGCGGCCGTTGTATCAGATTTTACCAATATTGCCACGTCAAGGTCACTTTCAGGCACTGCCTGCCCTCGAGCGCAAGAATTTACAGTCAACACAGTGTCCACAGCAGGAATAGCTAAGAAATGATCTCTTATTAGCTCAGCCAAATCTTGATGTAGAGTCGTTGGGAAAATCGGTTTACGTATTATTTGCATTTTTTCCACCTGTTCAATATCCCATTTTTGGTGATTCATTAGCCGAAACGGAAGCCCATTAGAATTACTGAAGTTGAAGTTAAATTATACAGTTGAGATTTATTCGTTCAGCCCTTAGTCAGGGTAGCAGAAAACCCATTGTTGGCTGCCGTTCATTTATTAGGAGGTGGGGCAGCATTCCATATGTCAACAATATTTTTCCATGAACCATCCGCTTCTTTTCTCCAAACAGTTACTCCTTTGTTGTATTCGGTCATTGGGTTACCTAATGAGTCATTTACAATAATTTTATTTTGTTCAATCATATAGGCCATGTCGCCCTCTTTGGATACAGAAACATTTAACGGCTCCCAACTTATTTTAAAACCTGGAATTTTAGATGTACTCTCAATCATCGCTCTAATTGCAGTTTTTCCTTTTATTGGTGGTTCCCCTGGTGACATTACAACCGCGTCGTCTGCCCAATAACTAAGTGTTTTTTCCAGGTTGTCTGTTGCGGCTGATTCTGACCATTCTCTACTTACCTGCATAAGTTTTTCTCCCTCGGCTTTAGTGTCAATTTTTTTTTCCGTGCAGCCGCAAATAATAATAAAGGGTAAAAAAAGAAACATATTTCTCATTTTAAAATGATTTAGTTGGGATCAACGGTTGAGATGATGCTCTGTTGTCGCATTTTAGCAATGCGATGTTAGCGATAGTGGTTCTATTTTATGTATGTAATTTACTTTTCTGACAATGATTTAATATTAGAAAGGATTTTTTCTTGGATGTGTCTCATCTTTTTTTTCATCATCAAAGCGTTCATAATTTTCACCATCAGGGACGCTGGTTGATAATAGGATTCGTTTATGATTTTGGTTTTGTTGTCACCAAGTTTTTCAAGGTAGAAACAAAATCGTGGGTCTTTAAGCATTTTACTCATTCCCATTGTGTCATTTTCAATTGCCCAAACTGTTTTCTTCTCTGGCACAAGTTCGATAAGTTTTTCTGTCATTGTTCCTTTTCGTCCTCTGTTATCCATTTCGCAGGTTCGTATTTCGCCTTGCTTGTCCATTCGTCCTGTGGCTTTGATAACGCCGGGATTTATTTTGTGAAGCAAATTGATGTCAGTAATAATTGCCCAAACGGTACTAATTGGAGCATTGACGATGGCTTCGTTTCTTGCTTGTAATACGCTCATGACTTTTCATTTAAATGGTCAAAAAAAGAAAATTCGGAGTCGCCATACCATTCCGCTAACGGGCCAGAGCTTGCCGAAGTGCCGGGAAAAGAATTCCTGCAGCTCGGCGGCGGCGTAATTTTTTTATTTACGCCGCATTACTAAGGTACAATAGATTCTAAAGTTGAAATGATGTTTTGAATTCCGGCGGCATATTGCGTATTTTTTCAGGAATAAGGTATATCAATAATGTTCCTATCTTGTTTGAGGAAACATTCATTGATGATATTCATTTGCCCCGGCTTTCTCAGGCGACCAGGAGAGGAAGTTTTTCCCGGAACTTTTGTCCGGTTATTATCGGGTTGAGGTCATAGGGGTATAAAAAACAAAATCTTGAATAAGAACAGCGAATCGCTCTTAGAAGCAAGAGTAAGAACGTCGCGCTTACTTGGCCAAAACAAATCACTGGTTTTACACGGAGGGGGTAATACATCTGTAAAAATTACTGTGAAAAATATCTTAGGGGAGGAAGAAGAGATCCTTTATGTTAAAGGCAGCGGATGGGATCTTGAGACGATTACCGCCGAGGGGTTTTCACCTGTCCGTCTGAATCATCTGAAGAAGTTGGCAGAGCTACCTGTTTTGTCTGACTCCGAAATGGTAAACGAGATGGTTACTCACTTGACAAGATCATCCGCCCCTGTACCGTCTGTCGAGGCGATTTTGCATGCGGTCATTCCCTACAAGTATGTCGATCATACGCATGCGGACGCAATTGTGGCGATTTCGAATTCCGTGAACGGAGAAAAAATACTAAGAGAAATATATAAAGAGACGGTCGTCTATATTCCGTATATCATGCCCGGTTTTGATTTGTCCAGGTTATGCGCCGGGATACTTAAAGAAAACCTTACGAAAGATAACGTGGGAATGATTTTATTGCATCATGGTGTTTTTACATTTGGGGAAACGGCGGACGAATCTTATAGCCGAATGCTTGAAATTGTAGGATTGGCGGAAAAGTATTTGAAAGAAAATTCAGTTTCGTCCGGATTACCTGGCCCTGAAAAAAAAATAGTTCCTGCTGAAGAGATTGCCAGTTTAAGAAGGGAGGTAGCAGATATTGCAGGCTTCCCCGTGATCATGAAATGCATCAGGAACAGTAAGAGCTTATCGTTTGCAAACCGCCCGGACCTGGACGTTGTTTCGCAGCAAGGCCCGGCAACTCCGGATCACGTAATTCGAACGAAAAGATTGCCTCTCTTAGGGAGAAATGTCACCGGTTACGCCGCGGCCTATAAAAAATATTTTCTCGAAAATGAACCATTGGCAAAAGAAAGAAAGAAAATGCTGGATCCCGCCCCGCGGGTAATTTTGGATCCCCAACTTGGTTTATGCGTGGTTGGCAAGACGGCAAAAGACGCGCAAATTGTCGCGGATATTTATGATCATACGATCGATATTATCCAGTTGGCGAGCGAGCTTGGAGGATATAAAGCATTATCGGCAAAGGATATTTTCGATGTTGAATACTGGGAGTTAGAACAGGCAAAATTGTCCAAGCCAGGAAACGTCCTCGTTTTCTCGGGCGAGATCGCGTTGGTAACGGGAGCAGCTTCTGGTATCGGTAAAGCATCTGTTGAATCGCTGCTAAAAAGAGGTGCAGCGGTGGTTGGGTTGGATCTGAATTCATCCGTTACGAGTCTTTCCAAAACTGATGCTTACAAGGGGATTGAATGTGATATTACTGTTGAATCACAAATTATTGCTGCGTTGGAAGAGACCATTCACTCGTTTGGAGGATTGGATATGCTGGTACTTAATGCGGGCATTTTCCCGCCCAGCGCACCGATAGCGGCTTTGAGACAAGAAGTTTGGGAACGAGTATTTAAGGTTAACCTGGATGCAAATTTCTTTTTATTGAACAAATCATATCCGTTTTTGAAGTTGGCTCCGAAAGGGGGCAGGGTTGTAGTTATTGGCTCCAAAAATGTTCAGGCACCTGGTCCTGGTGCGGCAGCGTATTCAGTGTCAAAAGCGGCACTCAACCAACTGGCAAGGGTAGCCGCCTTAGAATGGGGAAAAGATGGAATTCGGATAAACACGGTTCATCCCAATGCTGTTTTCGATACTGGAATTTGGACAGATGAAGTGCTTGCAGCTCGTGCCAAGAATTATGGACTTACCGTTGAGGAATATAAGAAAAATAATATTTTGGGCACTGAAATAGACAGTAAAGATGTCAGCGAATTGGTCGCTGAATTGTGTGGTCCTTTATTTTCTAAAACAACAGGGGCACAAATTCCTCT
>VBAU01000070.1 GCA_005883855.1 Bacteroidota bacterium | reverse complement strand
ATGAAGATTAATAATATTGAACAAGGAATATCGAATGTCGAACTACGAAGTGTCAGACGTGTCCTCGCCTGATTTCCTATTGTTTTCCTCATTTTTGGCTGCCGTCTCAACGCTGCGGATAAAAATAGATATGAGCTGGTTGTTTTCATCGAGGATGTGATTTCGTTTATCGGCAGGGAGCCATTTCATAATGGATCAAATCTCGTCATTCGTTGTTCATGATCCTTCAAAAAAAATCAGCATTTCATTGTTTATTTCCTAATCAATTTCATAACAATCTCATTTTTTTTAATCCTGGTCATACTTTGAGGTGTCCCCTGATAATTCGATATTCCTTGTTCATCATTCCCTTTTCCCTGCTTTGTCTAATTTTGTAAAATGAACCCTAATGACTCCTACGAACCTATCTCAGTTTTTGACATATTCAAAATTGGTATCGGTCCCTCAAGTTCACACACTCTCGGTCCCTGGCGGGCGGCGCAGCAACTAATCCAGTCATTGAAAGAAAAAAATCGCCTTGGTGATGCAGACCACATAAATGTTTTGTTATACGGTTCCCTGGCTAAAACTGGCCACGGGCATGGAACCGACATAGCCGTCCAGCTCGGATTGAGCGGTCATGATCCCGTCACCATTGATGTCAACAGTATTACTGCCAGGATAAACGACATTGCTTCCATGAAGAAAATCGTGTTGGGTGGATTACATGAAATAGAATTTGATCCGAATGAGGATATCGATTTCCTCATCACTGAATCTCTTCCTTATCATCCGAATGCCCTTACGTTCTTAGTTCATTTGAAAACGGGTGAAGAAATTGCTGAAACATATTATTCGGTGGGAGGGGGCTTTGTAGATAAAGAAGGGGAACAAACTTCGCTGGTACACGCTGCTCAATTGCCTTTCCCAATTGATACGTCAGAAAATCTGGTGCATTGGTGTCGCAAGACAGGAATGGCCATTCATGAAGTGGTTATGGAAAACGAAAATGCATGGCGACCGGAAGCAGAAACAAGGCAAGGATTGATAAATATTTGGAAGGTAATGAGAGAATGTATGTTCCGCGGTTGCCACACCGAAGGGGCTCTGCCCGGCGGATTAAATGTTAAGCGTCGTGCCGCCGATCTGAATAAAAAATTATTAAACAACAAAACCTTCAGCGATTACAACGCGTGGATAAGAGCGATTTCGCAGGGAGGAAATAATTTTAAATACACTCTTGATTGGGTGAGTTGTTTTGCTCTTGCTATCAACGAGGAAAACGCATCTTTTGGCCGAGTAGTAACAGCTCCAACCAACGGTGCCGCTGGAGTTATTCCGGCGGTGCTCCAATATTTCCTTGTGTTTGTAAATGGGAATGAAGAGGAGGAAAAGATCATTCAATTTCTTCTTACAGCAGCCGAGATGGGAAGCATTTTCAAAAAGGGTTCTACGATTTCTGCTGCAATGGGAGGGTGCCAGGCAGAGATCGGCGTTTCATCGGCGATGGCTGCTGCTGCATTAACAGAATGCATGGGTGGTTCGCAACGACAGGCGATGATGGCCGCCGAGATTGCAATGGAACATCACCTCGGTCTTACCTGTGATCCCGTTGCCGGACTTGTGCAGGTGCCTTGCATCGAACGTAACACGATGGGCGCTATCAAAGCGATCACCGCTTCACAATTGGCATTGCAAAGCACTCCCGATTTTGCGAAAGTCTCGCTTGATGGTGTTATCAAAACCATGTGGGATACGGCTAAGGACATGAACACAAAATATAAAGAAACGGCAGAGGGAGGTCTCGCGGTTAATGTGCCATTGGGATTAAAAGAGTGTTAGGAGCGTGCGTTATCAATTAGTCTTGATCCCAGTAAAAGGCAACGGTTTGAGCATCTTCTTTTCCCACCCAGCAAACTCTTTCTTTAGTTTTTGAAACATGTCGGGAAAATTATTCTTCATGTCTCGTGTTTCACCTGGATCAGAAATAAGATCAAACAAATACTCATTTCCTTTTTCATCCTGCAGCCATTTCCATTTCCCATCTCTGACTGCTTTGTTCTGCCTCCGCTGGGATATTCTCCAGTATAAGGTTCGGTCAGTTTCTTTTTGTTCTCCCGTTACCACTTGAGTAAGATCCATCCCATCCAAAGGATATTTTCGATCGGCTTTGGCATGCGCAAGGGAGAGAATCGTGGCTGTCCAATCAAACGTGGTAACTACCTGGTTTGTCATCGAGTTCTCTTTTATCTTTCCAGTCCATCTTACAAAAGCCGGTTCACGAATTCCACCTTCCCACAAAGTCAATTTCCTTCCCTGGTAAATCCCGTTATCAGAATAGCGTTCGCCGCCATTGTCGCTCGTAAAAATAATGACCGTGTTATTGGCAAAATTGAGATCATCAATGGTTTTCACAATTCTACCCACGGCGCTATCAAGGCTGTTCATCATGGCGGCATAAGTTTGCGCAGATCCACCTTTTGCCCAATTGACAAAACCATGTGGATATATTTTGTCTCCTGGAGCTTGCCACGGCCAATGTGGTGCATTGAAGGTGACACAAAGAAAAAAAGGTTTGTTGTGTGCTTTTTTGATAATGTCAACAGCCCGGTCTGTTAAAATATCAGTCATATAACCTTCCCTGGTAACAAGCTTATCATTTTCGTATAGATCATTGTTGCCAAAAGGGTCGGTATGAGAAATGTAGTCAATACCCCCGCCATTAAATCCAAAAAACTCATCGAATCCATGTTTCAATGGGCTGTATTTTGGATCGAATCCTAAATGCCATTTGCCGACCAGGTAGGTTTCGTATCCGGCTTTTTTCAGCAACGAAGGCAGTGAAGGACAGTTAGTGGAGAGGCCAACTGAGCTGTCTATATTATTCCAATCAAGAGGCTCATGCAATCCAACAGCAATTCGCGCGGGATAACGTCCAGTAAACAATGCCGCTCTCGTAGGAGTGCACACAGGCGCGCTGGCATAGGCGTTCATGAATTTGATTCCCTGCGAACACAGCTTGTCCAGGTTCGGCGTTTGATAATCTTTTCGTCCATAGCAACTGAGATCTGCATAGCCAAGATCGTCTGCCATGATGTAAATGATATTTGGCCGGGTGTCTTGTTTTTGAGCAAAACAAAATTGAACACTGAATGAAAAGAAAAAAGAAAGTAAGAGTTTGCCCCGTGTCATCGTTGATGATTTTACTCCTCAAACTAATAGGCCTTTGGCAACACACAAGCTAATTTGATTTAAAAACCTTCACGTAATCAACATACATGGTTCCCGTTTGTATTTGGGCGGGATTCAGGTTCGTGAAGAAGTTTCCACCAACTGCAAGATTCAAAGTAATCCGTTCTGTTTTTCCAAACAGGTTAGGAATATTTCCGCCTGATTTTGTTTCGACCAATGCGCCATCAAAGTATGAACTCAGGGTATTTTGAGCCCATACCATTTCGTAAACGTGGTAACAGGTGGTTAGATCGCCATCTGTGTTGATAAAACCAACGGCATTCTTAACAATGTTGTGATTCGCTGCTTTTCCGTAGAAATAGTTGGTTTGATACTTTGTTGGTTCTTGTCCTCTTGCCTCCAGGAAATCGATCTCTCCCTGCGTAGGCCATGGATCTCCATAGCTCCAGTATGCAGGCCACATACCATAACCCGCCGGCAATTTGATCCGCGCAATCATACGAACTTTCGGCGTGGGAGCACTCGACGAAACATTTGTTTTACACTCCACTCTTCCCGACGTGTAATTAAAAGTCTTTGGAGTTGGGTCGAAAGTTGTTGTGGCGCCAGTGACCGTCTCCTTCTTCGCAGTTATCACCAGGTTTCCATTTGTCACCTGCAAATTTGCTGCCTGGTAATACTGTAATTCGTTGTTGAAAGCGTCTCCTGTCCAGATGTTCCACTTAGACAGATTCCCGGTGAAATCATCTTCAAATGTTTTTGTCCAACCGGCCGCTGTTAATGCAGCCTCGTCGAGCACATAATCACAGATGGCGTGCGCACTGACGGTAACATTCTCTGGCGTGATCCGGGAATACGACGACTGTGATACAGCGGATGTGCTGCTATCTACTTGCTTTTTACAATTGGAAAACGACAGGGAAATAAGTACGCTGAATATAGCGATAGCAAAAGTTGGTTTCATACGGCATTTATTGAAAGGTGATTAAATAAAAAACTCTTCAAAAAATCAAAATGCTTTCTTTACATCAACCTTTATTTCACTCAATCTCTTTTCTACCTCAGGAGTCATGCTATCCTGGTACCGCCCGCCCAGGTAAGTCGCCAGGAATTTCTCTGCTGCTGCCAACATGGCCATGTTGTTGACAGGTCTCGCAAATCCGTGTCCTTCGTCCGGAGCGAGAATATATTCTACAGGAAAGTTTCTTTTCCGCAATGCATTCACAATTTGTTCCGACTCTGCTTTATTCACCCGTGGATCATTGGCGCCCTGCGCTACGAGTAGGGGTGTCTTAATCTTGTCGGCGTACGTGAGTGGCGATTGTCTTGTCAATTGTGCTTTACCCTCTTCTGTTGTAGGATCGCCCATCCTTAGATAAAAAAGTTTACGAATCGATTCCCAATAAGGAGGAATGGAATTTAGCAACGTGATTAGATTAGATGGACCAACGATCGACACTGCGGCGGCATAAAGGTCAGGTGTAAACGTTACGCCCGCAAGGGTTGCATACCCGCCGTAGGAGCCACCCATAATTCCAACGTGCTTCGGATCGGCAATACCCTGGGCGATCAAATATTTTACTCCCCAGGTGATGTCATCCTGCATCTTGTCGCCCCACTGCCTGTTGCCTGCGTCCAAGAATTTCTTTCCATATCCAGTGGAAGCTCTGAAATTCGGTAGCAGGACAGCATATCCGCGATTGGCGAGGAACTGCGCAAACGAATTGTATCCCCAAAAATCTCTTCCCCACGGCCCGCCATGCGGAAATACCATCAATGGAAGATTTTTTGATGGCACACCTTTCGGGAGAACCAAATACGCGGGAATTTCCAAGCCATCGGAAGATTTATACCGGATAGCTTTCATGGACGCTAAGGATTTGATTGGAATGTTAGGTCGGGGACGGTATTGGAAAGTTAGCTTCTCTGTTTTGCGATTATACAAATACGCCGCGCCGGGATCGGTATCGCTGTAAGCATTAAGCAGCCATTGGTTTTCATCATCCGTAGCTGAAAAAAAGTTAATGATCAGGCCGGGCAATTGTTTTTGTATGATGTCATAATCTTTTTCATACTCTTTGTCCTTCCAATAGAGTCTTTCTTTCTCATCCGTGTAGGAAGTATTGACGAGAGTCTTTTTTAAGTCGGAGAAATTTGCATTTCCAAAATCAACTTTGTTCAAGGGATCTTTTTCAACTATCTCTTCTTTCATCGTTACCGGATCCAACAGAGCAAGTTGTTTCAAATCCCGGTCACCCTTATTGGTTGCTATGTAGAATTTTTTATTGTCTTTGTCAAAAGAATACGGGTCGAATTCTTCGAATGGTCCCGTTGAGTAAATCGTCACCAATTCTTTTTCATCGACACGCAATAGGTCATTGCTACCATCTTCGTTTGCACGGGTTGCCAATCTGAGTTTGTCATTCCAGTCAAAAATCCAGCCTGTGATGCGGTCCTTTGGGGAGTTTTGACGAAGCAAGGTTTTTTCTCCAGTCGAGATTTTTAGTTTATACAGATCGTGCCATGCTTTGTCACGATCGTTCAATCCAATGTATAAAGCATCAGGATCGGATTTTGGGACGGCATAAATAAAGGTGCGTACACCTTTAAAGTCAGTGAGAATTCTATTGTTTGGAATATCCTGGCCTGCTGCAGGCTTGTCAGCCGGATTTACAGCATAGATGTTGAAATTCTCATCGCCGCCTTTGTCCTGTACGTACACCACGTATTTACTGTCACGGGACCAGAAATAACTTCTAACAGGGCGCAAGGTGTCCGCTGTGATAGCATGTGCTGAACCAAAAGGTGCTGCTGCATCCTTTACCCAAATATTCATTGTGCCCTTGTAAACTTTTAGGAATGCCATGTACTTGCCGTCGGGAGAGAGCTGAGCTCCGGCAATTTCTGGTGGACCAAAGAAAAGTTCCCTGTCAATGATTGGTGGTAGATTGCCCTGCGCCGGTGCTTGTAACGCAAACGAAATAACCGGGAGGAGTAAAAGAGTTTTTACAAACCGCATGTTGAGTATTTTAATGTCAGAAGAAATTGTGAATCCTAAAAGAAGTTATGATGAAGATAAACGAATTTGTTTATTGCAGAAAAATATTGCCGTCCTATTAGCTCCGCTGATAATTTGTTTACTTCACAGACCTGGCTGGCTGCAAACACTCACATTGTTCAATTTAAAATAGGATTCATCTCGATCTCCTTGATGTCAATGTCGGTGTAGTCCCGGATTTCATGATATAATGTGTCTCTCTCTATTGGTTTCCTTCTTACTTGCTTTATCAGCGCCACCAGTTCGGCGGTAGTCATAGAGGGATTTTGTTCTTCAGCGCCAGCCATGGAGTAAATCTTGGTGGTGTCATCAATAGTGCCATCGATATCGTTTACACCAAAGGATAGGCTTAGTTGCGCATTTTGCCTTCCAAGCATGGGCCAGTACGCTTTTAGGTGAGGAAAATTATCGAGGTAAATGCGGGCTACGGCATACATCTTCATATCCTCTACAATACTGCTTTCGGGCACATAGCTCATGTCGTTGTTCTTATTGCGAAACTTGAGCGGAATGAAAGTATTAAACCCACGCGTTTTATCCTGCAGATCTCTTAATCGGCGCATGTGATCCACGCGGTGCCAGTAATTTTCAATGTGGCCATAAAGGATTGTCGCGTTGCTATGCATGCCTAATTCGTGTGCAGCTTCATGAATTTGCAACCAGCCTTCCGTGCTAACCTTATCCCCGCAAATCTTTTCTCTAATTTCAGGATGGAAAATTTCAGCGCCTCCTCCAGGCAGCGAGTCGAGGCCGGCTTCTTGCAGATATTTTAGGCCTTCCATGTTGCTCATTTTCGCTTTGTGGAACATATAATCCAATTCAACAGCGGTAAAGCCTTTGATATGTAATTCCGGGCGATGTTTTTTTATTCGTCTTAGCACGTCAGTAAAAAATTCAAGATTCAATTTTGGATGAACTCCACCAACGATATGTACCTCCGTAATTGGTTTGCCGTCATACTTCTTGACCATGTTGAGCATGTCATCGGCGCTTAGTTCCCAGCCTTCGTCCCGGTGAGCGTACAAACGGGAATAAGAACAAAAATTACAACTGAAGACGCAAACATTGGTTGGCTCGATATGAAAATTTCGATTGAAATAAGTCTTATCACCGTGCAGTCGTTCCCTGATGTGATTAGAAAGCGAGCCCAGGAATGAAAGAGAGCCGTTTTCAAAAAGCATCAATGCCTCCTCATCACTGATCCTTTCTTGATTTGATATTTTTTTTGCGATATTCTGAAGGTCTATTGAAACGCTTTCCGTTGTAAGTAGACTACCACTGTCGACCATAAAATCGTTTTGGCAAAGTTACGCTTGCAAACACAGAAAGGAATGACAAGTATCAATCCGGGAGATCAATATTTCACAACTTTTATTGAAACGTTATGATTTGAGTCGGCGTAACCAAGTTGCACTACGTACACGCCAGCTGCTCTTGTAGTCAAATCAATTACCTCCTGCTTCATCGCTGTGCCAATAAATTGTGTGTACCAGACCAACTGTCCTGTCGAACTATATACTTTGATAAACGTCAGGTCCGTGGGAGCCTGGAAATGCCAAACAGTAAATTGACTGCGGAACGGATTTGGAAGTACCAGCAGTCCCTCTCTTTTCAACCTGGCGGGCAATATTCTCGCTGTAAGATTTACATTGTCAACAAAGATATTGTTCTCATTGTTGTTGGTATTTCGAAAAACAACTTGTATCGGGCCGGTTAACGCGATTGTTGTTATGTCTACGGTTTCCATTCTCCAGTCAAAAGACGAGGACGGTATAAATTCCCCCGGTGGAACGATGCCAACGGTTTGTAAGTTCGAGCCCCATTTTTTGTAGACGGAGGTAAAGGTGTTGCCGCAGTCTTTTGTTACCAAAACTTGCAGCGTATCGGATGGTGTTGGGTGTGCAAAGCCGGCGGCAGCTACATCAAATGAAAGTGAAACTGAGTCAACTCCAGCGTAGGTTACACGTGGTGAGTAGAGATCATCCACTCTTCCGGCCAGTATATACTTGGAGTTGTTAACATATGCAGAGGCAGTGCTATTCTTACCCACGTTTATTCTTGCCCACGTTATTGCAGCGTCAGGATTTACTACTACCCAACCAGCGGGAGGAAAGGTTGATGATTCAAAGCCCTCAACCAATGGGGCAGCTACCGTGCCCGCAATTCCGAACGCTTTGGTCAGCGTATCATTTGTGGTAAGCAGATCACCGGTTCCAACGGATGAAACAGGACTGTAAGTGTACACGGTAATATGATGCTGTCCTGTTGATAACCCCGAAACCGGAGGTAGGTTCAGAGATAAAGTATCACCTCGTGCAAGATTAATGCCGGTAACATTTGTTGTCTGGATGGCTCCATTATCGACGGAGTACGCAATACTAAAGGAGGTAATGACTTCAATGCCTTTGTTCTTTATTGTTGCATTTGGCGTAATGCTGTTTGCACACTCGGCGGCTCTTGGTTTGTTAATAGACAAGACCTGGATGTCACGTGTACAAGTGGGGCAAGCAGCTGTAAGATTCACATCATCCAAGTACAGGTTGTTCCCAAACGCATTTGTGTTACGAAATTTGACGATTAGTTTTTGTCCGAAGATCAAATAAGGTGTAAGGTCAATTGTCTCATCTCTCCACTTACCGGGTTGTGAGGGAGGAGCCGAAAAAGCAATTCTCGTTGGACTCGACGTGGCCAAGTGTTTCCCCGTTTTTTTGTAAACGAGTTGGTAGCTCTTACCGCCATTGCCGGAGACATAGACCTCGAGGCCGTCCCAGGTGGACACATCAATGGTGTCGATGACAGCATGCGCTACTTTAAAATTCAATTGTATATCGCTTGCTGTTCCAATATTAATTGCTGGCGTGATCAGGTCATCGAGAGATCCGATTTCATTAATGTTGTAGTTATCAAAGAAAGCAGCGCCGACATTGGTATATCCTGAACTTCCATCCCTTGTCCATGTATTCGCAGAATCTCCATTCGGGTTCCAAATTTGCCATCCGGGCGGCGGAAAAGTTGGAGCACTGAAATCCTCGACAAAAGGAAGAGTGGCCGTTGCTGTATCGATGTTTATAAAAGAATAGAGCGTATCATTATTTAAATAATCATCTGCCGTGCCGTTTGGTATGGATGTATAAATAGCAAGCGTGTGATTACCTGGTGTGCTGGAAATGAGACCAAGATCGAGTGTTGTATCGGCGCCCGATGATAAGTTAAGGGCGAACGTGGTTGTTGCGGGTGCATTGGCATCAACGGCTATGCTCACATTGACTGAGGCCAGCGCGCCCGTCCCATTGTTTCTGAGGGTGGCGCTCAGCGGCGTCTTGTCAACGAAAAAACTTCTGCGCTCACGAAGGCCGCGTGGTAAGACATCGACGAGAAACGCATCATTAACAGAAGATGGGGCAGTAGCTCCATTTGTAGTTAATAATCCTGGTCGATAAAGGTTGATGCATCCTTCCACTCTTTTCCTCATGCCATCTGAAAACATAAACAATGCACGATCGTCAAAATAATTCATGAACGAACCGTACATCATTCCAAAACTTTCCGGAGCACATCCATCTTTATAATTCATGCTCGGATTGCCATAGACATAGCTGGTAGAGCCGGTTCCCTTAGAAAGCGGTGTATCATCGCCCTCAGGTCCTGCACCGAATGGTAAAGGCCACCCGGGCTGAATTTGAAAATCATTGTTGTTACAAGATGCATCGTCGCCGAATGTATGCCATAGATAAAAATAATGCCCGATCTCATGTGAAAGCGTAGCGCCCTCTGAGTATTCGGAAAAGTAATTGCGAGTAGTATTGCCAGCATATGGCAACGTGCTGATGTTAACCACAACACCTTGCGGTCCTAAACCTGTGGTAAACGGAAAAGTGGACACTCCTAACAGTGTAGAATCTGCGCCCGTGAATGTACCGCACCACACGTTGAGATATTTGCTGGCATCCCATGGATCCAGCCCGCCAGTGCTAAAAGATTTAATGCTTTCGTGATCAGGAGTGGTATGGATGCGTCGCTCGATGCCTGAGGTGAGTGCTCCATTCGGATCTCTTCTGGCAAGCATGAATTTGATCGGCACTTTGCCGATCCTCGCTGCTATTTCAGGAGGAATGACATTGCCGTATTTATCCATTTTTTTGCCTCCATAGTCTCTATTTAAAATTTCCACTTGTTCAATCACATCCCGATCTGGTATCGCAGCGAGTGAAGACGCTTCATCAACCAAGTGGAAAACTATGGGTACAATGATTGTGCTATTCTGTGTCCGCTCTGCCCTCATGTTGACCTGGGGCTGACGTTGCAGGTATAACTTGTATTGTCGCTCACCTTCCAGTCTCCATTTCTCGGGAAGTGTAGGATCTTTTCTGATTGCCTCTTCTAAAATCTCCATCGTAGAGCAGCGTTGGACGGTTTTGTGGCCTCCCTTTTCCTGCGCGGTGTTCAGCGTTTTCAACGGCTTATCCTGCGCTTTGGTATGGAAAGAAAATACAGAAGCCAGGAGAATCGTAGGGAAGAGGAGGAGTCTTTTCAAAGGAGTTCTTTTAGATTATGACGAATGGCTTTCTGTTGAGTGCAATGTTAATGAATAATTGCAGTTCCGGAGAAAATTATCCTGCTGAATCCTTGACTTGACGGCGTTTCACAAGTTTAACATTCTCTCAATTTTTTTTTGATGTGGACGATAAAACAGTCGAGAAAAAATTAAATACTATCTTCCATTGTCGATAAAATACTGCATTTCATCGAGTCCTCTTCCATAAACGAATTACGGCTGGAGGAAATTTTGTAGCCGTCTCAAATAAAAAACAGAAAATGAATATCAAGCTTCGTCTTACTATTCTAAGTTTCCTGCAATTCTTTGTTTGGGGCGCCTGGTTAATAACGATAGGGACCTATTGCCTGAATGCCAAAGGATGGACTTTCCCGCAGTTCGGCGCGATCTTCTCAACACTCGCACTTTCATCTCTTTTCATGCCGGCTATCACGGGGATCATCGCGGACAAATGGCTCAATGCGGAAAAACTATATGCCATCCTTCATATTCTTTATGGAGCAATATTATTTTATGTACCGAGGGTAAACGATCCGGATACCCTCTACTATGTAATTTTCGCTGCAATGATCTGTTATATGCCGACCATCTCCTTGTCTAATTCGATTGCATACACGATCCTGAAAAGAGATGGCTTTGACGTTGTGAAAGTATTTCCCCCGATTCGCGTGTGGGGTACTGTCGGTTTTATAGCAGCAATGTGGACCACAAATCTGTCAGGTAGCAAAGCAAACGGCAATCAATTTCTCATAGGCGCCATTACTGCGGTCGCGTTAGGCATTTATGCATTTACATTACCGAAGTGTCCACCTCCAAAATCTATTTCGAAGGGCGCTGGAATTGTTGAGCAACTCGGTTTAAAAGCATTCAAATTGCTTGCTAACTATAAAACAGCTTTATTTTTTATTTTCTCGATGATGCTCGGAGCCGCATTGCAATTGACAAATATGTACGGAGATTCTTTTTTAAGTGGCTTCGGTGACAATCCTGTCTACAAAGATTCGTTTGTTGTTAAGTATTCAACTATCATCTTGTCGATTTCACAGATGTCTGAAACATTGTTCATTTTGACCATTCCCTTTTTCCTGAAAAGATTTGGTATAAAAAAGGTCATGCTGATGTCAATGTTCGCATGGGTTTTTCGTTTTGGTTTATTTGCTTACGGAAATCCAACTGCATTCGGTACTGCACTCATTATTCTTTCATGCATTGTGTATGGAATGGCTTTCGATTTTTTCAATATCTCAGGGTCGTTGTTTGTTGAAACCACCACCGATTCCAGTATTCGTGCAAGCGCACAAGGTCTGTTTATGATGATGACAAACGGGGTAGGGGCTTTCCTGGGAAGCAAAATAAGCGGATATGTCATTGGCCGGTATTTTGTCTCCAACGAAATCCGCGACTGGCACGGCATCTGGCTTACTTTTTCATTTTATGCTTTGTCCGTTGCAATACTATTTGCGATCATGTTCAAACATGAGCATGTGCCATCAGGACGGGAAATTCTGAGAGCAGAAACAGACGTCGAAATGACTCCGCATTAAGTAAAACAGCGCCCCATAATGAAGCGCTGTCTTCAAAAAAATTAATTTCCTTAAACTATTTCTTTCCTGGCATTGGTGCAGCTAATTTCTGTTGGAACTCACTCCAGCCTGCAATTTTATTATTTTTTACTTGCCAGTAAGAATGCGTGCGAATAGAATCCAGTTTGCCCTTGGCATCCGTGGTGTAATCCTTTTCCCACACAAGCACCCAATCTTCATTTTTGTCATTTGAATGAATTGGTATCCAGGTGTCGAGTTTGATGTCAATTTTTGACATGGTGGAACGATATTGTTTAGCTAATTTCACAACGCTGTCAGCTGTGGCATGAACTTTCGATCCATCGGGAAAATCAATCCACACAGAATCGGTTAACTTGTCTTTCATCGCGTCGATGTTACCGGTCTCCCACAGCTTGAAGAAATCAAGTACAAGTTTTGAATTATTTGCATCGCCCATCTTAAAGTCGATGGTGTAGTCAGGCTTGTAAGGATAATCAACGGTAGTACTCGCGGTTTCAACTTTTGCATCCATCTTATCGTCTTTGCTTTTTGCGGTGTCATTATTGCAAGCCATGATAAAACAGGCTGCTGCCGTTGTTACAATGAGTTTCGTCATAATTGTTGTTTTGGTTTAAATTTTTAGCTGGAAAAAGAATGCAAAAGATATGAAATAAAATAAGATTTGAAGGCGAACTTCTTTTGACGCACTCCTACAAAACTATTATGCATCACCTAATCAAGGTAACCATTCCTTTCATGTTGGGAAAATTGCCTTTTTTAAAACTGATAACATATACGTAAACTCCAGCCGGCTGTGGCTTTCCATTTAGTCGGCCATCCCATGAGACCGTACCTCCTGATGAGTGATATACTACTTGACCCCATCGATTGAAAACATCAACCTCTCCACCCAAGCCTGGATCCAGGAAAGAAATGCGCCACTGATCATTCACTCCATCGCCGTTGGGCGTAAAAGCATTTGGCACAAATATTCCCGGTGCATATTTCACAAAAACGGCGTCCTTATTGGTACACCCAATCGCGGACTGAACATTCAATGTGTACATGATATCCGAAGGTGGAGAAACTGTCGGGCTAAGGGAGTTGGGATCGCTCATATAGACAGTAGGTGCCCAATAATAGGAGATGTTTTCGCCCTGCGCCGTCGCAGACAGCGTGACAGGGTTACCATTCAAATACACGCGGTCGGGCCCAGCATCGGCAACCGGTTTCGGATGAACGTTTATTACAACCGTGTTAGAACCAATGCGGCAATTAATATTGCCCGCAACGGACGCATCGACGACTGTGAGTCGATAAGAGTAATTTCCTGTTTCAGCGGTTGGCTGGCGTACATAAGAATCGTTGGTCGCACTCGCAATGTCTCGCCAGGTTCTTCCTGAGTCCTCGCTCAGCTGCCATTGATAAACGGGCGATTGATAGAGCGTAGAAGCGTTACCCAACAGCGTGTATTGGTTGGTGCTGCCCTCACATATGTCTATAGTGTCAGCATTCGCCTGGATGCTCGCTGTAATTTTCGGGCCACATGGACGAAAGGCGATATCATCAATGGCAAAATCATTTCCGTTTCCTCCGGGCCATGTGTCGGTTATTCGCAGTACGAGCGGAGAATTGTCGGGTGGGGTTGTAAAAACAAAACCATATTGTTCCCATTTTGACACGATGGTAACAGGCAATTCTCCCGCTTCATAAAATGCGAGAATGGTTCCATTGGGTTTTTCGATGCGAAAAATCATCTCCGGTTTTATTTTGTTGACGTCTTTGACGACATTCATCATCCACGCGGAAACCTCATAGGAAGTGTTTGGACAAAGACCGGAGATAGTGGTCAGGAAAATATCTCCTGCAACGTAGGCAGCGTTGAGTAGCAAAAAATTTCCACCACCCGTGTGATCCGATGAAATGGTGTGCCAGGCGTTGTTAAAACAATTGGATATGCGATTGGTAATGGTATAGAACCCATCACCTGGACAGGGAGAACTTGTATAAGTATAGCCAGCAGAAGGAACATATGGTGGCAGGTTTGTAATAGCATTTTGGCCAAACGTTATTTTTACTACTGCGTCACCAATGCTGCCGCTGCAGAGCTGTGCTGAATTTTTGGAGTAGGAAAAAATGATCATCGCCGAGGCCACAAAGCGGAAAAAAAGCCGAAGACTCAGAACACCGGTACTCCTCACGTGCAAACAGTTTTGATCAGACACTAATTTAATCTTATTTATTAGGCAAAACGTTCTGAAACAATAACGTAATGATGCCTGATGGAGTTGCCGGGTTTTGTCGGTACCGCTCTATTTTAATCGTTTGCCATTAGGGATATTGAAACCCTACGGAGTTCTGCGTGCGATCCGTACCCCGCCTCCAATTGAGTGTAGGGTAACAATATTGAATCGCTACGGAAGTCTCCACCATGCACTAGATTTGTCCTGCTATAAAATATAAATCGCCATGTCGCATTGGAACAAAATTTTTGTTTGTCTATTTATATTGTCCAACCTTGGTCTGAAGGCTCAAAAAAGCAAAAGCTTTACGCTATCGTCGCCCGATGGCAATATTCAGTTAAGGATAACAGCGAGCGGAAAGCTTCAATGGAGTGTGATGTATCAATCACAAACAATTATTTTACCATCGGATATTTCTCTGACATTGCAGGATGGCCAGATTTTAGGGGTGAATCCAGATATCACAAATTCAAAAACGGACAAAATACACGCAAAAATTTATGCGCTTAATTACAAAAAGGACACCGTCCAGGATAATTGCACTCAGCTTACCATCAATTGCAAAGGTGATTTTGGCATCATATTCAGGGCATATAATGATGGCATTGCTTACCGGTTTTTCACAACAAAAAAGGACAGCATTATTATAAAATCCGAGGAAGCCAATTTCAATTTTGCTGATGATGACTCTGCATTCATCCCTTATTCCAATGATCCACACAATAAGGACAAGTATCAATGCTCATTTGAAAATACTTATCAACACATCAGGTTATCACAATTTGTAAAGGACACCGTTGCATTTGCGCCGGTACTTGTGGAGTTGCCAAATGATAAGAAGGCGGTTATAACGGAAGCGGATCTTGAAGAATACCCCGGTATGTTCTTGACGAACGGAAGATCGGGAAATGGTTTGCGCGGAGATTTCGCGCCATATGTGTTGGCGCAGCTGCAAAATGAACGCAACCCCGTGCAGGCGCTTGTTACTAAGCGTGCAGCGTTCATTGCCAAAACGAGGGGAATGCGAAGTTTTCCGTGGCGGGTAGTGGTTATTAGCTCAAACGACAAAGATCTTTTGAACAATGACATGGTCTTTCGCCTGGCCTCACCTTCGAGAGTTGACGATGTATCATGGATCAAACCTGGCAAAGTTGCTTGGGATTGGTGGAATGATTGGAATATTTCACATGTAGATTTTCGCGCGGGTGTCAATACAGAGACCTATAAATATTACGCGGACTTTGCATCAGCTAACCACATCGATTATATTTTGTTAGACGAAGGTTGGTCAGATGATAGGGACATAATGAAAATTGTTCCGGACATCAATCTTAAAGAGATCATTGATTATGCTGCAAAGAAAAATGTGGGTGTGTGGTTGTGGATGGGCTCTTATCCACTGGATCAAAAGATCGAAGAGGCGTTTTCAACTTATTCAAAGCTGGGAGTGAAAGGTTTTAAAATCGATTTCATGGATCGGGACGACCAGAACATGGTGCAATATTATTATCGTGTTGCCAGAACTGCCGCAACTCATCGCATCATGATCGATTTTCACGGTGCATACAAGCCGACGGGTTTGCAACGAACTTACCCAAACATTGTAAATGTGGAGGGTGTTCATGGCATGGAACAACTAAAATGGAGTAACCCGGACATGCCAAAGTTTGACGTAACCATTCCTTTTATTCGCATGATTGCCGGTCCGATGGATTACACTCCCGGTGCAATGAGAAATGGCACAAAGCAAAATTTCCGGCCAATTTTTTCTCAGCCGATGAGCCAGGGAACTCGCTGCCACCAATTGGCCATGTACATAATGTATGAAGCACCATTTGAAATGCTTTCCGATAATCCCACCATTTACATGCGCGAGCAGGAGAGTGTCAATTTTATCGCCTCAATTCCCACAACATTCAATGAAACGATTGCGCTGGATGGAAAGGTGAGCGATTATGCAATCGTTGCAAGAAGGAAAGGAAATACGTGGTACGTGGGTGCAATGAGTAACTGGAATGCGAGAGATGCAACGATTGATCTTTCTTTCCTGCCGGGTGGAAATTACGAGGCTGAGATCTTTGAGGACGGTATCAATGCTGACCGTGATGCAACCGACTATAAAAGGGGATTGCAAAAAGTGTCCTCAAACGATAAACTGAAAGTGCATCTTTCAAGCGGCGGGGGATGGGCCGCAAGAATTTATCCAGCATCGCGTTAGTTTATACGTTACTGATTCAGTGGAAGACCCATCGCCCGGTCGTTTCAAGCTGGCACAATTTTATATTGTAATAGAAATTGTTCCGCAAGTGGATTAATGAAAAAATCTAGGTTATGACTTCAAACCAAAAAAACCTAACTCCATTATTTTTTGCTGTTGTGCTGTTTGTGACAACCACATTATTATTGTTAACGGATAAGAGACCCAAATACGACGAATATGACAGGTTGATGTGGTAAATTATGACTATGAACGTGTACTCAGTTTGGCTTCCATCCATTGCTTTCTGGTGATGCTATAGGTTACCGCATTCGGTCTCACTTCCAACGGTGTTCTCTCTATTGCAGTGATTCGTTCGGCACCTAATTTTTCTACGGCTTTCTGGGACCGGATATTGTATTCATCGATATAGAAGAGGATGTTGTCAACAAACCGCAAAGCCCAGTCGATCATTAATTGTTTCATTAATCCGTTGTACTGTCCACCCCAGTATTTTCGCGCTAAGAATGTCCAACCAATTTCAATTGCATTTTCCGATTCTTTGATACGGTGAAACCTGGTGCTGCCAATCATTTTACCCGTTTCTTTATCTATCACCGCAAACGCTCCCGCAGAGGCCATCGCCTCGCTAAAAAATAATTTAAACACATCTCGCTCGCAACGGTTTTTGTCTGGGTGTTGTTCCCAAACGAGCGGATCGGAGGCAACGTGATATAGATCTTCAAAATCCTCACTTGTCAAAGGTCGTAAAAGGAGCAGGTCATTTTCTAATGCTGGCTGCAAATTAATGATCGTCTTATTCATGGTTTCCAAAATTACTCAAACCGACCTGCCGATTGTAATTGTTCCAGACACCTAAATTCAGGCATGGAGCATACGTTGTTTTCGTAAAACAAAAAGCCCCATTCAAGTGAATGGGGCAAATTTTTTAGTAAAAAAAGCCTTACAAATGGGCCTCTATCTTTTTTACAAAGTTCCCTTTTGGTTGGGCACCAACCAACTTATCTACAACCTGGCCGTTCTTGATAAATAAGATCGCAGGAATTGAAGTGATGCCATAATTCATACTTACCTGTGGATTATAATCGACGTTTACTTTACCAACATTTATTTTTCCTGCGTAATCCCTGGAAAGATCCTCGATTACGGGACCTATAGCACGACAGGGACCGCACCATTCTGCCCAAAAATCAACTACGGTTAGCTTATCAGAAGCAAGCACCTCAGTCTGAAAGTTTGAATCATTAAATTCTTTTGCCATATATTTTTTTTATTTTTTTTGAATCTGATGGGCTTGTATAGATGCAAATTTAGCCCCAAATAACATAACACGAAGTTATGACATCAATATGTGATTAATTTGTCACCAAGGCGACAGTGAAACTACCAATGCCTGTTAATCTGTCTACCGGCCTGTTGACAACGTTTTTCAAACTAAAATGTTCATTTCGATCCATGCAATTTTTCGGCTTGTTTGGGATGGCAAGGCCGAAAACCAGGGATCGCGATGATTAGATTCAAAAAAGGAAGCCAAAAACATGACTAGACTGTTGTCACCTGCACGTCGAACTCGGGCTTATTCTCCAGGAACTCCGTAAGTTCGTCGTTCATTTCAAAGCCATTATCAAGGGTAAGTAAACTAATTCTGCAATTGCTCTTTGGTTCGTTCATTGTAAATTTTAGTGTAGCCTTCCCCGGGTGATTTCGCACATTTTTGTCGATAAAGTCTACAACATCCCTTGTAATATCCTTAGGATGCATTTCTATGTGAACCTGCTTAGTCAAATTTCGTTTCAATGTTTCCGCCATGGACACGGACGTGCATTTGAACTCAAACTCCGGTCGGTTATACCTCTGTCTGAAAAAGCCGGTAAGGAAAACGGTGCTTCCTTGCAAAAGAAAAGGAGAGAATTTTGCGTAGTCATCGCTCCATAAAACAATGTCGGTCTTACCAGAATAATCTTCGATCACGAAATTGCCATATTTGTTTCCCTGCCTCGAGATCTTATGGTGTGCGTCCGTGACTAAGCCTAGTAATCTAAACTGCCTGCCTGGATTGGGTTGTTTGGAAATAACTTCTTTGAATTCGTTGAAGTCAGCAATTGTCGTGATCGCATAATGCTTCATTTCAAATTTATGATGATCGAGTGGATGACCGCTCAAAAACATTCCAGTAATTTCTTTTTCGTGATTGAGTTGGACGATCAAAGGCCATGGCAGGCAATCAGGCAATCTTGGCGGTGGAATTTCCATAGTAATAGGAAGATCGCCGAAGAGTGTATTGGTCGCAGTAGCATTTTGTGTTTGTATTACCTGTCCGAATCGGATAATGCGTTCCAGTCCAGTCACCGTTTCTTCCGGTGGTACATAAAAGTATTGCGCTCGGTTATGTTCTGAGAAGCGATCAAATCCACCAGCATAGGCCAGGCTCTCTAATGTTTTCTTGTTTACCGTCCGCTGGTTAATTCGTTTTATAAAGTCAAAAATATTTTTGAACGCACCGTTCTTCTTTCTTTCTTCAATAATGCTTTCGACAGCTGCTTCGCCAACACCCTTTAATCCTCCTAAGCCAAAACGAATTTCACCAGCGTTGTCAAATCCTTTCAACGACTCGTTGATGTCGGGCCCAAGTACCTTTATGCCCATGCGCTTACATTCTTCCATAAAGAAGGTGATCTTTTCAATGCTGCCTGCGTGATTTAAAACGGCAGCCATATACTCAGCCGGGTAGTGCGCCTTCAGGTAAGCCGTTTGATGGGCCACATAAGCATAGCATGTAGAGTGTGATTTATTGAATGCATATTGAGCAAAGGCTTCCCAATCAGTCCATATTTTTTCTAGCCTTTCTTTTGGATACAAATTATTTGTGGCGCCATCAATAAAGCTATCCTTCATCTTGTCGAGCGTCTTCCTGTCCTTTTTTCCCATTGCTTTCCGCAACACATCTGCCTGTCCTTTCGTAAAGCCCGCCAACTTCTGACTGAGCAACATCACCTGTTCCTGGTAAACAGTAATGCCGTACGTGTCTTTCAGAATTTCTTCCATCTCTGGCAGATCATAGGTGATACTTTCCCGACCATGTTTGCGATCAATATAGTTTGGAATATAAGATACAGCGCATTCATGGCGATCAGGTCATTGAATGAATCGGGCTTCAATTCTCTTAAATATTTCTGCATGCCGGGACTTTCGAATTGAAAAGTACCGATCGTATCGCCGCGCTGGTAAAGCTGGAAAGTTTTTTCATCATCAAGTGGAAGTGCGTCAAGGTCGATATCTATCCCATGGTTTTCTTTGATGAGGTTGATTGCATCTCTAAGAATAGTGAGTGTTCTCAAGCCAAGAAAATCCATTTTCAGCACCCCAGCGTCTTCAATGGTACTTCCGTCAATCTGAGTTACCCAGAGATCCGAGTCCTTTGCCGTAGCGACAGGAATTAACTCCGTGAGATCTTTTGGTGCAATAATAATTCCTGCAGCATGTATTCCGGTATTTCGAACCGAGCCCTCTAGTCGTTCGGCGCACTGTCGCTTCCATCGTGTTGCTGTTGTAAATCTCGCGAAGTCTCTTTACGTTTTCCAAATCATCTGCACCCAATCCCTCTTTTTCGATCAATGATTTTTCACCGTCCCTCGGGGATAGCGGCGCCTGAAGTAATCTCCGCAATTCAATCCCAGGTCGTTCAGGAACCAGTTTTGCAAGGGCATTCGACTCGGGCAGTGGAAGATCCATCACTCTCGCTACATCTTTGATACTCATCTTAGCTGCCATGGTTCCATAGGTAATGATTTGCGCCACCTGGTTCTTTCCATATTTTGCGATGACATAATCAATTACTTTTTGTCTGCCAACATCGTCAAAATCGGTGTCGATATCAGGCATCGATTTGCGATCCGGATTTAAGAATCTTTCAAACAGCAAATTGTACTTTATCGGATCAATGTTGGTGATACTGATGCAATAAGCAACCACCGAGCCCGCAGCCGAGCCACGTCCGGGCCCAACGAACACACCAATATCGCGACCCGCTTTAATGAAATCACTCACAATTAAAAAATATCCTGCAAAGCCCATTGTCTTGACGGTAAACAATTCAAAATCGATTCGCTCGCGTAGCTCCTCGGTGATTTCGCTGTAACGCGTCCTGGCTCCTTCATAAGTAATATGCTTCAGATATTCCCATTGATTTAAGTTATTGTCGTTGTGAATCTGGAACTCTTTTGGAATAGGAAACGCAGGAAGAAGAATATCTCTCTTCAAATTCAGCAACTCAACTTTATCAATTATTTCATTTGTATTATCAATCGCTTCAGGCAAATCGTCAAAATGCTTACTCATTTCCCCGGTTGTCTTGAAGTAGAATTGGTCATTGGGAAACGCAAAACGTTTGTTTTTTACATGAACGTCGTCATCAGTAAATTCTCGCAAGGCCGGTGTGGCCAATTTTTCACCTGTGTTTATACAAAGTAAAATGTCGTGAGCATTAAAATCAGATTGGTCAACGTAGTGTGAGTCATTGCTGGCAATGATCTTTACACCATATTTTTTTGCAAATTTTACTAACACCGCATTTACTTTATTCTGCTCAGCTAAGCCATGACGCTGTAGCTCCACGTAATAATCTTCGCCAAAAAGATCAAGCCACCATTTGAATTCTTTTTCAGCGTCGGCTTCCGTTTTTTTTAGGATGGCCTGCGGTACCAGGGCCCCGAGGCAGCATGTTGTCGCAATCAGCCCCTCGTGGTGTTTTAAAATTAATTCCTTGTCGATCCTGGGATATTTGCTGTACATGCCTTCTATAAATCCAAGCGAGGTAAGCTTTACGAGGTTACGATAGCCTTTTTCGTTTTTGGCAAGA
>VBAU01000220.1:14773-20388 GCA_005883855.1 Bacteroidota bacterium | reverse complement strand
ACATTCTATCAATGTAACGTAACCAAATCTTTCCACAACCGAGTAATGAGTAATTGCTTCTTTGCCATGATCGCCTTCGGGATAGGCTTCGAACAGTTTTCTGAATCGATGGTGTCGGCCCACATGCGCAATAATTGTCCCTTGATCTTTCTCAACGTCGCCCCACACCAGCGCAAGATATTGCCGCTTGATGGTATGCTCATAAAACTGTTTCGCGAGCTGGCTCATGGCTCTGTCAGTTTTTGCAATTGCAAGCAAGCCGCTCGTGTTCTTATCAATCCTGTGGACCAATCCAAATCGAGGAAGTTCCTCGTCTGTTATCCCCTCTTGCTGCAAATAGTAAGCAATGCCGTTCAACAGCGTGCCCGAATAATTTCCACTGCCCGGATGCACCACCATGCCGGCGTTCTTGTTAATCACCATCAAGTCGTTGTCTTCGTAGATAATGTTCAGTGGAATATTTTCAGGCACTACTTCTATATCCTCCGGATTCATGTCCGAATACAAAATGATTTCATCCATCGATTTCACCTTGTAATTTGGACGTACCTCTTTGCCATTCACCAGTACCAGGCCGGCATTAATGGCTTGCTGTAGTTTATTTCGAGTAGCTCCTTCAATCCGGTTCATCAAAAATTTATCGATACGCAGTGGTTCTTGCCCTCTGTCCACTACGAGGTTGAACCGTTCATATAGTTCGTCGCCAGTTTCCTGCAACTGTTCGCCGTTCCTGATAAATTCTTTTTTCATTAAAACTCTTTGCAAATGGCCGTTGATGCTTGCAAAGTTATAGGGTTGTGGCTTTGTTCTTAAATTTGTTGCTCGATGATAAAACAATCGGTCATATTCCGGGACCTGAGCACGATGGATTATAAATCGGCATGGGATTACCAGGAAGCACTGTTGCAGGCAAACGTTGGGGTTAAGTTGGAGGTCAGAAGTCGGCAGTCGGAAACAAAATTCGAAATTCGACCTTCCAAATTGGACAGGTGGGACAGTGAAGTGCCAACTGAAAACGCTGAATCCGAGACGCAGAACTACTTGCTGTTTGTCGAACATCCTCCTGTATTTACGCTTGGCAAAAATGGTAATATCGATAATGTGTTAATGAGCGAAGAGAGATTGAAGCAAATGGGGATTGAGTTTTATAGAACCAACAGGGGTGGCGATATTACTTTTCACGGTCCGCAGCAAATTGTAGGCTACCCAATTTTGGATCTTGAAAAATTTGAAACCGACATTGGGCATTACCTACGGAATCTCGAAGAAATAGTTATTCTTACACTCGCAGAATACGGCATTAACGGGGGGCGATCAAAAGGGGAAACAGGAGTTTGGATTGATCCTGATCTCAAAGGCAAAGAAAGAAAGATCTGCGCTATTGGAGTTAGATGCAGCCGTTGGATCACAATGCACGGTTTCGCTTTCAATATAAACACCGATCTAAATTACTTTAACCTTATTATTCCCTGCGGCATTCAAAATAAACAGGTTACTTCCCTTAAAAAAGAGTTGGGAAGGGAAATCAATTTTGAAGAGGTGAAGGAAAAAGTAAAAAACAACTTTCAAAAAGTATTCGATGTCGAACTTATTCATGAGCGGTAGAATGCAGGTCAAAACTCCTTTTCCAGATAAAACTTATGCTTTTCTTTTAGTTTATCGTCTACGAATAGCTCGAACTTAAACCAGCCGGCGTGATAAAAGTTGGTCTTGTCTATGATAAGTGACTGATCTTTCAAATTGTTTACCTCGAACAAGAAATTATCGTTTTCATCATAAAATTTAACCGAGTACTTTTTTGAGTCGGCATTAGGCAGGTTCAAATGAATATTTCCATCCCGGGAGGTGTACACATACATCGAGGGAACGAAAATATTAGGCTTGTTCTTTGCATCACCGTTTGTTTTCAAGGTGGAATCCATATTTTTCCCGGGCTTGTTGACCTCAATGCTAAAGGGGTCTACCAATTTTTTTCTATCCGCATCCGCCATCGCGGAATCGAAGATTGGTCGTTTGGCAGTGGAAAAGGTATACATGGAGCCGTCAAGAAGTATAAATAACCGGTAGAACATATTATCACTGGCAGCCTTCGTATCTGCATATCCGTTTTGTTTGTTCATCGGATCAGGCACCGTCAGGATTGTTTTATAATTTTTCAGGCTGTCTGCTGAGCGCTGAATGCTGATCTGTTTTACCCGTTGGTAATTATTTGTCCAGCTGATAATGATTCGATTGTTGCCCAGGCTCCTTAATGAAAATTTGGGAAGAGTATCCTGCGCGGACAGATCAGAGCAAAGGGCAGTGGCAAGGGTTGTGATAAGGAGAAGGATGGATTTTTTCATCATTCTTATAACGAAAAAAGGTTTGGATTCTTTTGCAATTGCTTGCAAAGATAGGGGAGCATTCGAGAAATCTTCAGAAGATTAACGATCCGCGCTGTAAAGATCGATTACCCTGCAGACCGCCGCTGTGTACAACGAGTAAACTGCTTCCGGCAGGAAAGAAATCATTTTTTATCAAATCGAAGATGCCATAGAACAGTTTGCCAGTGTAAACAAAGTCCGTAGGGATTCCAGTGTTTTTGTACAGATCGTTCATGAAGCTTATCAACTCTGCGTTGTACTTCGCATATCCACCGAAGTGATAATCATGAATCATTTGAAATTTTCTTGACTTTGCGTCCGGACTCAGCAATTCATCAAGAGCTTTTTCAAGGTCAGTCCTGTATCTTAAAACTGGGATCCCTAATATTTCGTGTGACGGGAGGTTACCCGTGATCAACCCCGCCATCATCGTTGAAGTGCCCACAGCGCAGGCAATATGTGAATAATTTTCTTTTTCACAATAGCCCAGAATTTCGGCCGCGCCTTGTGCACCCTTTATGCCATACCCTCCTTCATTGATCAGATAGAATTGTTCTTGATCCCTGATCTCCGGAGGCAGGGTCTTGTTGGCATACTGCTCACGGCTTATGAAAAATAAATTCATTCCGTGATCCATCGCCTGTTGTAACGTAAGCGAAAGCGTGGTTGGTCTTTCTCCCCTTATGATTCCGATTGTTTGAAGCTTAAATAATTCACCCGCGGCAGCGGTGGCGAGGATATGATTTGAATAGGCGCCCCCGAACGTTGCAATGCATTTTTTGTCAATAGACTTTGCCTTCTCCACATAATATTTCAGCTTAAACCATTTGTTGCCGGAAATTACAGGATGAATTTTGTCAATGTGCAAGACGGAGCAGCCGACTTTTTTCTCATGCAGAAATGGAAGATCGATTTCCTCAACGGTAATTGATTCAAACGATAAAGGCTGCATGAAGACGAAATTAATTTAAATTCGCTGCTGTCTAAAAATCACAGCATGGAGCCTACATCACCGTCTTTGGTCATTCTTGCGGCAGGTATTGCCTCGCGTTATGGAAGTATGAAGCAGATCCAGGGTTTTGGGCCAGGAGGTGAAACCCTCATGGAATATTCAATTTACGATGCCATTCGATCGGGATTTAAGAAGGTTGTCTTTGTTATTCGCAAGCATTTCGCGGACGATTTCAAGCAAATCTTTGAACAGAGGCTGAATGACCGGGTAGAGATAGAATACGTTTACCAGGAAATGGATTCGTTTACAGAGGGCGTGGCTATTCCGGAAGAAAGAAAAAAGCCATGGGGTACTGCGCATGCCGTGCTGTGCGCTATGGAAGTTGTGAAAGAACCATTTGCTGTTGTTAACGCCGATGATTTTTATGGGTATGATGCCTTCAGGAAAGCAAGCAACTTCCTGGAGAGCGAATGCAACCCGGACCGATATGCCATTTTGGGATATGACCTTTTACAGACTCTGTCTGAGTATGGAAGTGTAAATCGTGGTGTGTGCCAGCTGGACGACGATGGCAACCTTTCTTCCATTGTTGAGCGGATCAATATTTCTATGAAAGAGGGAAAAGTACTTTGTGATGATGACAAAGAACCTAAGGAACTAGCTTTGAATACAAGCGTGTCTATGAATTTTTGGTGTTTCCATCCTTCGATTTTCGATTACACGCAGAAAATGTTCCGGGACTTTTTGCGTGACAACCTTCAAAACATCAAAGCCGAATTTTTTATTCCGATTGTTGCCGACCAGTTCATTAAGGATGGAGGGACGATCAAGGTGATCAGGACGAACGTTCCATGGTTTGGTGTTACGTATAAAGAGGACGCGCCGGAGGTGGAAAAAAGGTTAAATGAATTAGCGCAGAAAGGAGAATACCCTCAGCAATTTTGGACGTAAAAAAAAATCCGACGGATCGTTTTTTTATAAGGAACTTGGTCAATCTCCTTTTACGATAAATACAAAGTCCTGGATTTTCTTTACCTGCTGAGTTTTTTCCAAACCACTTAAGGTTGATTTTGTCGGCAGCTTCATATTCTTATACAAAGGGCTTTTCTTGAGATCATCCAGCACGCGGTAAATATACTTGGACTGCACCGCAAATACGACGCCTTCCGTTTCCGTCTCTTTCGATGTAAGTATTCCAATCACTTCTCCATTATGATCGAAAATGGGACCGCCGCTGTTGCCAGGATTTGCTGCAATAGAGATCTGGCAACTAAGGGTGTCGCCGTTGAAACCAGTCCGGGCACTTAAATAACCCTCGCCATAAACTATCTCATCCCTGGGATAACCCAGCGTAAATACAGGTTCAGCAATATCTGAAGTTGATTTTCGAATGCTGTAAGGCAAAGAAATGGCAGGTTTAAATTGGTCATCATCAATCTTGATTACGGCCACATCTCTTGTAATGTCAAGCCTTACAACAAACGCGTTGAACTGCTGGCCCTTTGCATTTACGACACGTATGTTGCGGGAATTTTTGACGATGTGAGCATTTGTGATCATCAGCCCTTTTGCATCTATAAGGAATCCTGTTCCGCCAGATTTGAATTCAATGGGCGAAGAGGCCGGGTTGTTGACCGGTGAGTTCACTTTGTCCTTGACGTGGTTTAGATCCGTTTGGAGCTGATTTGTCTTATTTTCCTGTGCATTTAGTTTCCTCTTCAAAGTTTCAAGCTCTGAGGTAGGCGTTTTTGGGGCTACGGACCAAACCAATGCGCTGAGCACAATGGTGGTGATACCTGCAATTGAAGCTGCGATAGCAGTGACTTTTTTATACTTTCTCCAAAGGTAGACAATGCGACCACGCGGCTTATCGGAATTGATCTCGCCTTGTTCTGCAAGGTTAATGTGCACTTCCTGGAGACTTTGTTTGAATTTCTTCCATTCTGAAAAACGGTTCATTTGCTGCAAAAACAAAGTATGTTCAACGACAAGTTGATCCACCTCCGCGTTCGCTTTGCGCAATTGTTCGAAGTGCAGCCTCTCATCCGGCGTCATTTCACCCCGGATATATCGTTCAACTGCATCAAGAAGTTTAATGTCATCCATTACCGTTTCCGTTTTTATACTGAGCAAAAAATATTTTCTTCAGTCTCATCAGGCACTTGTACTTCTGGTTTTTTGCGTTATCGGCGTTTGTATATCCAAACGATAGAGCTATTTCCTGCATGTTTTTTTTCTCCAAGTAATAAGCTTCCAGAAGACTCTTACACGGTTCACCCAAGCTGCCGATAGCCTTGTTC
>VBAU01000220.1:14240-14742 GCA_005883855.1 Bacteroidota bacterium | reverse complement strand
TCTTCCACCTCCTCCTCTACAGGTACCGTTTCGTGAAGGCCATCGAGGGAAGGTGCATACCGAGTCATTTGCTGCAGGCGCTTGAGCCATAATCTCCTGCTTACCGAATAAACATAGGTTTTTATAAGGCAGTTCAGCTCAAAAGTGCCCAATCGTACCCTCTCGTAAAGAACTATCATGGTTTCCTGGAAAATATCCTTAGCGTCATCAGCCGAGCCACTGTTGTTGAGGATCAGTGACTGGATCATATTAAAATTCTCCTTGTATATGGTTTCTATCGCCTTTTTATCGCTTTGGGCCAGTCCCTGTAACAAAGCTTTTTCGTTGCTTTCGGCTTTCACTGCACTCCTTTATTTAATACGGCGTTTTAAAAATAGTAACCCTGAGGCGCCTAAAAAAATTTTTAAAAAGACTGGGTTACCTTTTGCTGGGTGGAGGTATAAACCCCAAATCTATTGTTAACAATCTCAAAATTCGACAAATGAAAAAGTTATTTGCAATT
>VBAU01000220.1:11937-14177 GCA_005883855.1 Bacteroidota bacterium | reverse complement strand
CTATGGTTACGGACACCAGCAAGATGATGACCGACACGACGAAGAAGATGGATACTGGTGCTAAGAAATAACTAACACATTGTGAGGCAAGCAATCGAAGGGCTTCCCGACTGGGAGGCCTTTTGTATTTTGTGACCTCTGACTTCTAACCGGTGGATTGAGTCACGCATGTAGATTTGGCCATCGATTGTTTGTTAGTTTAAGCGATGACAATTCGACGGACGAGCGCCGGCCAATGAAAAAAGATACGTCAATAATTTTTTTCTTTAATAGGGATCATTAATTTTGAAACATGACAATCGCAAATGCATACCGGTGGTTTTATTTTTATTACTTCTTTAGCCGAAGCCGGGAATGCTTTTGTTGAAAGCTTATTGATATCAAAACGAAAATCAACATAAGTATCCCCCGGCAAACCGGGGGATTTTTTTGCCCCGGCCCCGAAAGGGGAGCACCTGGGTTCACCAAATGAATCATTTTAGAATGACAAAAGACGAAGTTGAAAAAAGTAAAAATGAACTAAGTACAGCTTCCAGTTCGCTACTTACCGGTCGGAGGGGGTTTGCCATCCAGGGTTATGAAGGAAGCTTTCACCAGATGGCTGCACAACATTTTTTTGGGAAGAATGCGCAAGTGATTCCTTGTGCAACCTTCCGCGAAGTCGTGAAACTGGCTGCCACAAAAAAAGAGAGTGATGGTGGAGTGATGGCAATTGAAAATTCCATCGCCGGTAGCATTCTATCAAACTACAATTTGCTGCAAAGAAGTAATCTGCATATCATTGGTGAGGTGTATCTCCAGATCCGGCAGAATTTATTAGTAAACCACGGTATAACAATGGAGGACATTCGTGAAGTGCACTCTCATCCCATGGCTATCCAGCAATGCTTTGACTTTTTGGATAAATATGATTGGAAACTGGTTGAAACAGATGACACGGCTCTCAGCGCAAGGCATATTCACCAGCATAAGAGTAAACACGTTGCCGCCATCGCTAGTAAACTTGCGGCTGAACTGTTCGACCTTGACATACTTGTGCCCAATATTCACACGCTGAAAAATAATTACACCAGGTTTCTAATCTTGCAAAGAGAAGATATGGCGCAAAAAATTAAGGGAGCGGATAAGGCATCGCTCAGTTTCCATACCGATCACTCAAAAGGAAGTCTCGCACGAGTATTGACAAAAATTGCTGAGGATGACATTAACCTGAGCAAACTTCAGAGTTTTCCGATCCCGGACACAGATTTTAAATATAGTTTTCATGTTGATATGGAATTTCATTCGATTGATCAGTTTGAAAAAGTAATTGGAGATATAAGGCCCATCACGGAGCACCTAAAAATATATGGCATTTATAAAAGAGGAGAATGGAAATGATTTACAAATCACAAAATGAGATTTTTAATTCATAGTTTATTTGGTTCTTGCAATTTGGATCTCGGTGCTTTTATTTAAATGACGTTTATGAATTTAGCGAAACGCCTCGATGGAATTGGTGAATACTATTTTTCTCAAAAGCTGAGAGAAATAGATGAGCTTAACAAACAGGGTAACGACATTATTAACCTGGGCATTGGAAGTCCTGACCGATCACCCCATCGGGACGTTATTAAGACCTTGCAGGAAGAAAGCGCAAAAACGAACGTGCACGGCTATCAATCGTACAAGGGCTCGCCAGTGCTACGCGGAGCGATGAGCGAGTGGTATAAAAAGTGGTACAACGTAGAATTGAATTCTGAAACAGAAATTTTGCCACTGATCGGAAGTAAGGAAGGAATTATGCACATATGCATGACCTACTTCCAGGAGAATATCGCGGTGCTGGTTCCCAATCCGGGTTACCCTACATACGCCAGTGCAATTAGATTAGCGGGAGCCGAGCCGATGTATTACACTTTATTGGAGGAAAATAATTATGAACCGGATTTTGCTGAGTTGGAGCGGCAGATGCGTGGTGCTTCTTTGCCTGTGAAGGGGATTTTTGTGAATTATCCGCACATGCCAACGGGACAATTGCCAACAAAGGAGTTGTTTAAAGAGCTCGTGGTGTTCGCAAGTAGGAATGATATTCTTATCATTCACGACAACCCTTACAGTTTTATTTTGAATGACAAGCCAATGAGCTTGCTCGGCGTTCATAATGCAAAGGATCATGTGATCGAACTGAATTCATTAAGCAAGTCTCATAACATGGCTGGCTGGAGAGTGGGAATGCTTTGCGGGGCCAAAGAAAGAAT
>VBAU01000220.1:6239-11845 GCA_005883855.1 Bacteroidota bacterium | reverse complement strand
CTTAGGAAGCGATTGGTATGAGGAAGTGAATGCGGTGTACAGAAGAAGGCGAGAAAAAGTTTTTCAACTGCTGGCCTCATTGCACTGTACTTATTCAAAAAACCAGGCGGGTTTATTTGTATGGGCAAGAATTGGTGAGAGATTTCAAGATTGTTATGAGTGTTCTGACTCCATCCTTTACAAGTCCAGGGTTTTCGTTACACCAGGTGGCATATTTGGTAGTGCTGGGGAAAAATATATTCGGGTGAGTTTGTGTGCGACGGAAGAAAAGATAGACGATGCAATTAGGAGAATAAATAAATAATGCGGCATGAAAAAAAAGCAGATGTCGAAAAGCCACGGGCGCGGAAGGATGGTCCAGATTAGTCGTGATCGAGGGGATATGAAACGAAAAAAAATCGCGACCCTGGGCATGGACCCCTCTGCGCCTGTTCGGGTAGGCGCCATGGAGCGAAAAAAAATCGCCATAGTAGGTGTGGGCCTCATTGGGGGATCGCTTGCCCTTCAGCTGCACGAGAAAAAAATTTCTTCAAAACTGATCGGCGTTGACACAAACGAATTTCATGCTCAAAAAGCATTGGAGTTGGAACTAGTGGACGAGGTTTTACCGCTCGATGATGCCATTCGACAATCGGATGTAGTTATCCTGGCTATCCCCGTTGATCATATGGTAACATTGTTGCCAAAAGTACTGGATAGGGTAAACGAAAAGCAGTTTGTGATTGACCTGGGATCAACAAAGTCAGAATTAATCGACGCTGTGAAAAGTCATCCCAAAAGAGGACGTTATGTAGCGGCACACCCCATGTGGGGAACGGAATATAGTGGACCGCAGGCTGCCGTAAAAGGGGCTTTTGAAAATGTTGCTGTTGTTATTTGCAATGCGAAAGAATCCGATGGCGATGCCCTGGAATGGACAAAAAAAATGTTTCAAAAAATTGGGATGCGGTTGCTTGAAATGGACGCTCAGTCGCACGATCTTCACGCCGCATATGTAAGTCACATTTCGCACATCACTTCATTCGCGCTAGCGAACACCGTTCTCGAAAAAGAAAGAGAAGAAGAAGCCATCTTCGAACTGGCAAGCGCCGGTTTTGAGAGCACGGTGAGACTCGCCAAAAGTAATCCTGCGATGTGGGTGCCGATATTTATGCAAAACAGAAACAATGTATTGGATGTTTTGAACGAACATATTTCCCAACTGAGAAAATTCAAGAGTTGCCTTGAAAAGGAAAATCATGAATACTTGCTTGAATTGATCGAGCATGCAAATAAAATCAGGTCGATCATTAAATAAACTAAATACTCTGCTAAAATTGGTGGTCATCCCATTTGGGTTCTGTTGCGCTGGCATCCTGCGAATTTTGCTCCCCATTTGCGTGGCAGGCTTCAATGTAGAAGGAAAGATCAACAGGAGGAATTTCAACATGACATGACAGGTACTGAGGCGGGCCATGTGGTTGACCAACGAAATCAAATAGACTGCTCAGTCGAACTAGTAAAACACGCCGAAGCATCGCCATTTGCCAGGCAAGAAGCCGGGCACGCGGAGGTGTAATGCTGAAAGTCGACCTAACGAGGTCCTATTTGTGTATCCAGCCTGTCATCTCCAAAAGAACGTTCGCGGGAAAGATTGCCCAGGTATTCATTACACTTTGGGCATAGCACCTCTTTGTATTTAGTGATCCCATAAAATCCGGCTACGTAAGCTTCGGCACCTGTGCCATCCCATCCACAATGTGGGCACGCCAGGTGTTCTTCATCAAATGTCGCCTGATTATATATTTTTTCTTTTGGATTCATAGTTTACGTTTTGGTTTATGCTGCAAATTTTTAGCCATTAATGAGACACATACCATTTTGCGAAGCTCACCGCCGATACGTATTAATTTTTTATCAGAGCCCTTTTAACGTTGTCTTCATACTATCCGGTGAATTTCGTCGTTTCATAAAAGCTCCACTTCAACCTTTTATTAAGTAATTCTATCTTTTTATTATTGTAAATCTTTATTTATGGCGGTAAATAACGGCCAGGAAAATGGCTTATACACGTACGACTCCTTCGGCGAAAGCAGGAAACCAAGTGATAAAAAATTTTTGTGGTGGTGCGCCGGTGTACACCAGGAGCTGTTGAAGCAATTCCCCTCGGAACATGCAAAATATTCAGGACTGGGTGGGGTGTTGTTAGCAACGTTCGTGCTGGCCTCCATTTCTGCCGGTTATGCAGTGTACACCGTGTTTGGAAACTGGCTTTGGACTCTAGCGTTTGCGGTCATTTGGGGTTTGATCATTTTCAACTTTGATCGATTTCTTGTTTCGACGATGCGTAAATATGGCATCAGCAAGCGCAAGCAACTATGGATGGCTATGCCGAGACTCGCGCTAGCGCTCCTAATAGGCTTTACCATTGCGAGGCCATTAGAGTTAAAGATTTTTGAAAAGGAAATTAACGTGAAGATGACCGAAAACCTTCACAAAAAAATTCAGCGAAATGACAGCATGCTGGCGTTGGAAAATAATAGCTTAATGAATACCGCGACGGCAGAAAGACAAAGGCTCACGGATAGAAAACTCGCGATAGAAAATGAGCTTCAAAATTTGCAATCATCGTACGTCCAGGAGGCTGACGGCACAGGCGGTTCAAAACAACGTGGAATTGAGAAGCTGACTCACTTGAAAATTGACGCGTATAACAAAGCGAAGGATCAGTATGCCACGGAACAACCTGAGCTGGAAAAAAATATTGCGACGCAGGACAGCATCCTGGCAAATGCAAAGGCAGGCATGGAGCAAAAGCGGAAGGAGTATGAGGTGTCAGCCATGGCAAACATGGGATTTTTGGAAAGAAATAAAGCGTTGTCTGATTTGTCGCGCGAGGAAACTAGTGTTTTCTGGAGCTGTTTACTCGTTTCGCTACTGATCATTCTCATTGAAATCGGTCCAGTGCTGTCAAAGCTGATTATGCCAATAGGTCCCTACGATATTGCGCTGGCTAAAGAAGAGCTGCTGCAGATGGCCGCCGACGAAAATCATATCCGTGCAGATAAAGAAGTGCAGCATGAGAAGAAAAGGGCGTTTTACCAGAAACAAAAAGAAATGTCAGAGCAGTTGATCGCCAAGCTCACGGAGATCCAAAAGAAAAATATCGACAAAGAGTTGGATCAATGGGAGAGAGGGGAATGGAAGGCGGAGGATCATCGCGCAAGCATGGACGAAGTGATGAGAAAAATAAAGGAACAGTACCAGGTTAAAGATGATGGAATTCTGTAGATGGGTATATTGTTTGATGGTTTGATGGAAGTCGACGTTGTTAACAACAATCAAACAATCAAACCATCTAGCAATCATCTCTTAAGAAACTTCCCCTTCAGCAACTTGTCCATTACACTTTCTTTTTCATTCCTGCTGATAGGCACGTGGTGATTCCCGATTCGAATATTATTACCTTCTATACTATTGACCTTTGAAGCAGAAACAATATAAGACTTGTGCGTCTTTATAAATCGGTCGGCCGGTAAATATTCTTCCACCGACTTAAAAGTCAGGTATGTGATGTATTTTTTGTCCGCTGTAAGGATCGTCACATAATTTTGGAGAGCTTCGACAAACAAAATTTCATCAAAAAAAATTTTCACCAGTTTGTTGTCGGCCTTAATAAAAAAATAATCTTCTTTTTTTTCGATGGCATCTATGTTATGCTGCCTGGTCTCGTAATACTCTTTTGCCTTCAGAGCTGCTTTTAAGAAACGTTCAAATGAAATGGGTTTCACAAGATAGTCCAGCGCATTAAGGTCAAACCCGGCCAGGGCGTACTGGGGGTAGGCTGTTGTAAAAATCACAGGTGGCGCATTTTGCAGTGATTTGAAGAATTCAAGCCCGGTGATCTTTGGCATTTGTATATCGAGGAAAAGTAACTGAGTATTTCCTTTGCTTAAAAGCTCGGTTGCTTTCAGGGGACTATCAAAGTCTCCAATGAGATTCAGAAAATCGAGGTCGGCAATATATTCCTTTAACCCCTTTCTTGCCAAAGGCTCGTCGTCGATTATGATGCAGTTGATGACCATCAAATTTTGATTTTTAGCTCCACCTTAAACAACTCTCCGTTCTCGTGTACCTGCAATTCATGTCTTCCATTGTAAAGCAATTCCAGCCTCCTCTTTACATTCTTTAGCCCAATTCCCCCAACGGGCTCTTTGTTGCTTTTATATTCGATCGTATTGACCACGCTAAAAGTAAATTCGCCATTTGCCCTGTCGGCTGTAATCTTCACAAGATTTTTTTTTCCATTGCTGAAATGCGATAAATGTTTGAATGAATTTTCAACAAACGGCATCAGCAGCAAAGGTTCAATCAGAAACCCTCTCACATTTTCAGAACACGTGAAGTGAACATCGTCAGATGATTCTCTGCGCAGTTTTTGAAGCGCGACATAATCCTTCAAATAACTAATCTCTTTTTCAATCGGTATTTTCGCGTCATTACACTCGTACAGTTGATAACGGAGCATGTCAGAAAATTTATTCAAGGCTTGCCTTGCATCCGCATTTTCTTTGTCAATTAGAAAATAAACAGAATTAAGTGAATTAAACAAGAAATGAGGATTGATCTGTGATTTCAGGAAATTTAGCTCTGCTTCGGCTTTTTCGCGCGCCACCTCAGCCATTTTTTTCTGAAGTCTCAAGTAATCAAAGACAGATTTGAGACCAATACTTGCCAATACCAAAAAAAACTGCGTAACAAAATTGTTGTAGATCTTTTCTTTGACATTGGTAAAACTGCTGAGGTCATCATGTTGAATTCTGGCCAGGGCCAGCATTTTTACAAAACTGGTCAATGCAACTGATAGGATGAATCCGGCCGCAAACCAGCCATATCGCTTCCTGTACAATAACCGTGGAACTAGTACAAGGTTAACGAAGTAAATGAGCAGGGCGAGATCTATCACCTTGATGACGGTGACCTTCACCGCCAGTTGCAGCGTCGAATAATCCTGGTATCTCAGGTAGAACCACACACCAGCAACCAAAAGCCAAAAGACGATATGATATATTCTTATTCGCATCCCGGGCTGATTAGCCAAAATAAATTTACAAAAAGGCGGCCGCAAATAAGATTACAGGAAATGAAAGACATGCTTGACGTCCGGTAAAAAAGCTCCATCATAAGCATCTCGTCAAGTGATCGCCGCCGTTGAAGTAAATGACTTGATGAACCGGGTGCATTGTTTCAGCTTGCATCACAAAACTTTTCTTATGCGAGCGATCTTCATAGCGATCTGCATCCTGGTTTTGCAGAACTCAGGCTGTGCGCAGAATGCCAATAAAACGAATACCAAGGGCACAAGACACTTGGGTGGTGGCTGTGAAGGTTGCGAGGCCATCTTGGAAAGCCCCATACCGTTTGCACGATTAAAATCGGTTGATACATTACCGGATTTTAATGAGCCCGGGCCAAAAATGGAGATTAGCGGCATTGTCTATCAACGTGACGGGAAGACACCCGCGAAGGATGTTGTGTTATATGTTTATCACACTGATCAAACGGGGCGCTACACCCCGCGTCCAAATGCAAAAGGATGGGAAAAACGAAATGGTCGCATTCGGGCT
>VBAU01000220.1:391-6195 GCA_005883855.1 Bacteroidota bacterium | reverse complement strand
CAAAGAGGGTTTTACAAGTTTTACACTCTGAAACCCGGCCATTATCCCAACACAAACATTCCCGCCCATATCCACATAATTATAAAAGAGCCTGATAAGAATGAATATTATATTGATGAGTATCTTTTCCAAGGGGATTCTTTCTTAACACCATCAGAAATAAGCAGGCAGGAAAAGCGCGGCGGGAGCGGTATCATTTCCCTCGAGAATAAAGGAGGGATGTCATCCGGCAGGCGAAATATTATTTTGGGATTGAACATTCCGGATTATTAGAGAATCGTGAATCGGCTCCTGGCCGCGATTTTCCTTTTCAGCGCAATGGTTTTCTTCTGCGCATATGCAATAAGGGTGCAGTTCAGCCGACGCAATGAATGCGCATTATGTGTAAATTCGCCCACCACCAATAATATTTACCATGATTAAAAACATTGTACTGTTTTTTCTGTCAATCGCACCATTGCTTGTTGAAGCGCAGGACCAGATGACACCGGAATTGTTGTGGAAACTTGGAAGAGTGAGCGGACTGGGAATTTCTAAAGACGGAAAATATGTGGTGTACTCTGTCGCCACACCCGATGCAGATGCAAACAAAAGTAACCGCAAGTCCTACGCGGTTCCTGTGAATGGAGGTACACCTATTGAGATCAATAATCCTGATAGCTTACTGCCCAATAGAAATCTTTCCTCAGACGGCAACTACCTTATGAGCAGTAAAGAAGTGAAGATGAAAAAAATCTTCGGGGCCGATTATTATCCAGAGCTCACCAAGTCGAATGCGTACATTTTTGATAATCTTAATGACCGCCACTGGGACGAGTGGGAAGATGGAAAATTTGGCCACGTATTCGTTGGTCCCGTCGGAAAGCCTGAAAATGAAAAAGACATTATGCCGGATGAACCTTATGATTGCCCCCAAAAGCCATTTGGCGGAGAGGAAGATTATGTGTGGAATCCTGATGGCAAGCACGTCGTGTATGTCTGCAAGAAAAAATACGGGAAGGATTATGCTCTCAGCACTAATACCGACCTATTTGAATATAATGTTTCCACGGGCGCAACAAAAAATTTAACCCAGGGAAGAATGGGTTACGATATCAATCCGTCTTTTAGCAAAGCCGGGACATTGGCGTGGCTAAGCATGAGGAGAGAAGGTTACGAAGCGGATAAGCAAGATATTGTTGCATCAACCGGGTTAGGTGTAGTGAATCTGACAAAGCATCGCGATGATATTAATGTGGAGGGATTTCAGTGGAGCGATGACGGTCGCAACATTTTTTTCTGGGCGCCGATCAACGGAACATTGCAATTGTTTGAAGTCGATTATACGGGGGCGACGGCGAAATTGCCGGACATACGCCAGCTGACGAGCGGCGATTTTGATATAACAGGCATCGTAGGCCAGAATGGAAACCAATTGATCGTGTCAAGAACGGATATGAATCATGCGGCTGAGTTATATTCCGTTGACGTTGCAACCGGTTCAATGAAGCCATTAACTCACGTCAACGATTCGACCTACAATTCTATTGGCAAGTGTAAATCAGAGCGGCGATGGATAACCACCACCGATGGGAAGAAGATGTTGGTATGGGTGATTTATCCCCCTGATTTCGATGCGACAAAAAAATATCCGACGCTTTTGTATTGCCAGGGTGGCCCGCAAAGTGCATTAACACAGCTTTATTCTTTTCGATGGAATTTCCAATTGATGGCATCGCAGGGATACATCGTCGTGGCCCCCAACCGGAGAGGAATGCCCGGACACGGAACAAGGTGGAATGAACAGATCAGTAAGGACTGGGGAGGCCAGGTAATGAAAGATTACTTGTCGGCAATTGATGCCGTGAGCAAAGAAAAATTCGTAGACAAGGATCGGCTGGGTTGTGTAGGCGCCAGTTATGGAGGATATTCCGTTTACATGCTGGCGGGCATCCATAACAATCGCTTTAAAACATTTATTGCTCACGATGGAGTATTTGATCTGAAGAGCATGTATGGTACTACCGAGGAAATGTGGTTTGTCAATTGGGATTTGGGAGGACCATACTGGGATAAGAAAAATGCTTCTGCGCAAAAAACGTTTTCGCAGTTTTCTCCCAGCAATTTTGTTGACAAGTGGAACACGCCAATTATGATAGTGCAAGGAGGCAGGGATTATCGCGTACCGATCGAGCAGGGACTGCAAGCGTTCCAGGCTGCACAACTCAGAGGTATTAAAAGTCGATTGTTATATCTGCCGGATGAAAATCATTGGGTGTTAAGTGCACAGAATGCATTGGTATGGCAACATGAATTTTTCAAATGGCTGAATGAAACGATGCCGCCCAAGGATCAAGCAGCTCCTTCTAAAGAGAAGAAGGCTTTTTAATAGACAATGGGCAACAGACAATAGGCAATAAGCAATTGGCGACAGGCGAAGCGCAGTAACAATGGCTAGCACTAATTTTATTCTGTAACATTCGCCAATTGCCAATTAGTTTCGTTCTCCAAAAATCAAACTACCAATTCTCACCATGGTGCTTCCTTGCCCGACTGCAATTGAATAGTCGGCACTCATGCCCATGGAAAGGACGTCGAATGTTGAATGTTTTTGTTTGAATTTGTCGAATACAGACTTTAAATATCGAAATTCAGCTTTTACCTTATCCATGTCATCCGTGAAAGATGCCATGCCCATCAACCCACAGACGGTTACGCTCCTCAATTGCTGTAATTCTTTTGAATCGCTGCCCATTAGCCTTTCCAACTCTTGCTCATCCAGTCCAAACTTGGTTTCTTCCTGGGCAATATGAACCTGGAGCAGGCAATCAATGACCCGATTATTTTTTTCTGCCTGCTTATTTATTTCTTTAAGAAGTTTCAAGGTGTCCACACTTTGGACGAGATGAATGAATGGCGCGATTTTCTTTACCTTATTGCTTTGCAGATGGCCGATAAAATGCCACCGAATATCCCTGGGCAATCGCGACTGCTTGTCCACGAGCTCCTGTTCATAATTTTCACCAAAATCGCGATGACCAAGATCGTAGAGCTCTTTTATTTCGGGGACCGATTTTGTCTTGGAGACAGCGACAAGAGTGACGTGATGTGAACCCAGGTCCGCCTTGAGTTGCTCATATGTGAGTTTGTTAATTGGCATACACGTTCACCAGATCCAATGAATAGGTTGATAGCTCGTAGCTAACGGCTTCCAGCTCTATTTCAATATCTCTCTGCTGATCACGATACGTTGCACTTCACTTGTGCCTTCATATATCTGGGTAATCTTCGCATCACGCATCAATCGCTCAACGTGATATTCTTTCACAAAACCATAACCACCGTGAATTTGCACTGCTTCTACCGTGGTCCACATTGCAGTTTCAGATGCGTACACTTTTGCCATCGAGGAACTTAAATTATAATCCAGGTCGTAATCCTTCTCCCAGGCTGCTTTCAGGCAAAGTAGCCGGGCAGCCTCAATTCTTGTTGCCATGTCAGCCAGCTTAAACGCAATGATCTGGTGATTTTTGATCTCTGTACCAAATGCCTTTCTTTCCCTGGAATATTTTACCGAAAGTTCATAAGCACCGCTCGCAATTCCCAACGCCTGCGCGGCGATACCAATGCGTCCTCCAGCCAGCGTTTTCATAGCAAACTTAAATCCGAAGCCGTTTTTACCGATTTGATTTTCTTTGGGGACTTTTACATCACTGAACATGATGGAATGTGTATCGCTTCCGCGGATGCCTAATTTATTTTCTTTGGGGGCTACTGTGACACCAGACCAGTTGTTTTCAACAATTAGTGTGTTGATACCCTTCGCTCCTTTCGACGAATCCGTTTGTGCCATTACCAGGTACACCGATGCGGTACCTCCATTTGTGATCCAATTTTTGGTTCCATTCAATAGGTAGTGGTCACCTCTGTCCTCTGCAGTCGTTTTTTGTGAAGTGGCATCGCTGCCAGCTTCCGGCTCGCTCAACAAAAACGCACCTATGTACAAGTCGCCATTTTTTTTACCCTGGGCCAGTGGTACCAGGTATTTTTGTTTTTGCTCTTCGGTGCCAAATTCCTGCAGTCCGTAACAAACCAGGCTATTGTTTACGCTCATGCAGACACTCACGCTTGCGTCAATCTTACTCAATTCTTCCATTGCCAGTACATAGCTGATCGTATCCATCCCTGCTCCGCCGTATTCAGGTTTCACCATCATACCGAGGAAGCCAAGGTCAGCAAGCTTTAAAATCTGTTCCCTGGGAAATTTTTGCTTTTCGTCACGTTCGATCACCCCCGGCAGACATTCAGTTTGTGCGAAATCTCTGGCCGCTTTTTGGATCATCAAATGCTCTTCATTCAATTCAAAAAACATGCGGTTCATTTACGGCCGCAAAGATAGGGGAGAGATCAGAGATGAGAGATGATTGATGAAAGATGATAGATAAAAGATAATAGATAAAAACTAAAACTTTTGTAGAAGGGAGTCTACTTCGCAAACGCAACATTTTTTTGAAACCACGAGCCTTCGGGAAACTGTTGATTTGAATCCAGCGTTTTGCGATTTATGAACCTGGATGATTAGTCGTTTAGTTTGCCAACTTTTTATCAAAAAACTTTTCTTCTGTCAAAACAAAATCAGGGGTTACGTAAGTAAGAAGGGTTCTTTTGACAAGATNNGCATGAACATAGGAAAGCTTTAGCGTGGTAACTTTTTGGTGTGCTAGCTGCGCCATTTGGCAAATGTGAGTGTCCAGGAAGATCAACTGCTCAGCAATTGCACGCTGGTCATTGTAGAATGGTCTATTCATAGTGACGGTGGTTTTAGATCACTGATACTGGATTTGTGATATAATTAACGCCAGGAAAAGGAATTAATTGTTCAATGACAAGCTAGTGGGCAAATAATAATCCACCATTCGGCTTATAAATAACTAGAAATGAACCAAAATCCGAAGTGGAACCCCGGCAAGCTACTAAAGCGCTACTCCCGCAGTCGGCTAGGTTTCGTTCAGGATCAATGCGTCGAGATTCCGGATTCCAATTTTCTTTTCACTGATGAATCCTTCGGCATATTTTACTCCAATGCGCTTGCCAAGCATTCTCGCACGTGCCACAACGCTATCCAGGAAATCGGGAGTGGAGATATAAGTCTGGGGGCCTTCGTCGCTGTTTACTGAAGTATGAAACTGGGTGCGGTAGGCCTCAATGGCCTCCATTCGCTGGTCAAAGACTTCCGTAATGTCAAATAGTATGTCGGGTTCATGGTACCAGTCCTGTATGTAATGAAGTAAATGTTTGGGCCGCCATCTTTCCTGGACGTTGCCCTTCTCATCTCTTGTGATGATCTTGCTCAATCCAGATAAGAAACAACAATCACTGATCATTTGTCCAGCGCGGCCATGATCCGGATGACGATCATGCAAGATGTTTCCAATTACAACTTCGGGTCGACATCTGCGAATGGCTTGAATTAGTTTTAACTGATGCTCTTCATCATTTCTAAAGAAACCATCCCGCATTTTCAAATTTTCTCTGACGTGTAGGCCCAACACATCGGCGGCATTTGCCGATTCCCTGTATCGTGCTTCAACAGTTCCCCTTGTTCCAAGTTCTCCTTGTGTCAGATCGATCACGCCAACTTTTTTTCCTCTCTGGATCTCGTTAATGATGACACCTGAGCAGCCGAGTTCCACATCATCGGGATGAACACCTATCGCAAGCAGATCAAGTTTCATGTTGATTTGGTTTTCGATTTGAAGACTTAAAATAAGGCGAAAATTACAATACCCGGGCGATAAACAAATAAACTATAACGTTAAACTATT
>VBAU01000220.1:0-374 GCA_005883855.1 Bacteroidota bacterium | reverse complement strand
ACGCCATCAATTTCCTTGACGAAATTTTCGATCTGGCGATCCGTTTTATCATTCAGGTCCCAATCCTGTTTGAGACTGCTTCCGAAAAAGAAGGCCACCGTTTGGTACAACCTTGCAGTAATACCATTCCTATAATCTTTGATAATGTCGTAACAGTTGTTCCCCGTCTGACGGTTGATAAGCTTCATCAAAACCTTACCCTGGTAAACAGAAAGATTTTCCATCGGGTCCGTAAACTGAGCCCTGAGTTCTTTTTCTCTCGTTTTGATATAGCTCTTCCTTTGTTTTTTTGAAGAAACATTGGTAAGATGGGTATTTATGTCATTGATTGTAACCCCGGCTATTCTCGCATATGGGTATGTGACATAAACCGC
>VBAU01000219.1 GCA_005883855.1 Bacteroidota bacterium | reverse complement strand
ATCCTTCCGTGCCAAGAATAGTGAGCCTGCCGTCGCCCCAGGTTTTAAGACCATCGGGTGTGAACCAATCCACTCGAATATAGCCCGCACCTCCGTTGCCACGCAACATTACATCACCGAAATCTTCAAAATTGGGATATTGCGGATGTGCTACATTTCCTATTTGTGATGATACAATTTCGGCTTGATCAGAGTTTGTAAAAAACAAAAACTGGTCAAATTGATGCGAGCCGATGTCGGTAATGATGCCACCAAAATACTTGCGATCGAAAAACCACGAGGGCCGAATCGCTGTGTTCATGCGATGCGGCCCCAGGCCAATCGTTTGAATTACGTTGCCAATCGCACCTTGTTGCACAAGATCACCCGCAATAGATGCGACCGGTCTGTTTTTGCACTCGTCGTACTCCGGCCAATTGTTCCAGCGAAATGATACCGGGCTTGTCACTCATATAGTCTTTACCATGTTGCATGCTACGGATACCTATGCCTGCACGATCAATTGGTATTGCGGCGCTCAGAATTAATTGAATGGATTTGTCTTCAAGGATTTCGTTTTCGCTGGCAGCTAATTTTACTTGCGGATAACGTTTGGTAAAATTTGCTATAAGCTCTGGTTCTTTTGCATAGAGCGAGATGAGCTGCCCTCCGCCTCGTATCACCGCGTCAACTTGCGAATAAACATGATCGTGATTAATTCCGATCACGGAAAATTTGATTCGCGGATCATCGGGCTTATAGAGCTTTTCAGTCTCTCCTGTCTTCGCAGGCTGTCCAGACGACGCCAGGGTTTTTTCAGTGATTGACGGAAACAAACTCATTGCTGTTACAGAAGTTGCTGCGTATTGTAGGAACTTGCGCCGGTTAACATTTGATCTGTCCATAATTATTCTTTTGCGGTCAAGTCAATAATTGTTTTTAGAATTTAATCCATATTTGGAAGTTTGCTTCCATAATTTTATTTCAGTTCTAGGACGACAACAGAGGAAGCGGACATTTTTAATGTGACCGTTGAGCCCGAAATTGTCGCTCCATTAAAAGTTGCCGGTTTGATCTTATCGGGATTGTCAAACGAGTTAAAGTCTTGTAATTTGTCTGAACGAAGTATTCTTCCCGTAACTGATTTTACAGCAAGGCTGCCAAGATCGATGCTTACGTCTTGCCCTTTGTTTGCGTCAATATTCACTAGTGAAATATGTACGACTCCGCTCTTATCTTTTGATGCAGATGCAGAAACCGCTTTCAATTTTTTATCGCCCAACACGTATTCATTACCTGTCACGTCAACAGGAAGCATCAGGGCATCCTGGTGTACATTGTACATCTCCATCACATGATACGTTGGAGTGAGCAGAATTTTTTCCTCGTTAGTCAATATCACGGCCTGGAGCACGTTAACGCATTGGGCAAGATTTGCCATTCTCACGCGATCACAATGATTGTTGAAAATATTCAAGGTGAGCCCGGCAATCATGGCGTCGCGCATGGAATTTTGCTGGTATAAGAAGGCACCGTTCGTTCCCGGTTCCACATCGTACCATCCGCCCCATTCATCTACCACCAGGGCCACCTTTTTCTTTGGATCATATTTGTCCATGATCTCGCTATGTTTTGTCACATACTCTTCCATCAGCGAGGCTTGTTGCATTGTTTTGAAATACTAGTCTTCTGAAAAGTTTGTTGCAGATCCCTTTTTGCTCCAATCAATCACAGAGTAGTGGTGAAGGGCCACACCTTCTAGCATATTTAGCGGAATATCGCGCATCAACACCTCTGTCCAGTGATAATCGTTGCCGCCCGAACCGGATGCTATGCGAAATATCCGGTCCGTATTATTCCAGTTGGTCATGAAGGTGGCATATTGCCTGTACACATTTGCATAATATTCTGCGGTCATATTCCCGCCACAACCCCAGGCTTCGTTTCCAATCCCCCAGTATTTAACATGCCAGGGCTTTGTTCTTCCATTTTTTTCGCGAAGGTCCGTCATTGGACTTGTGCCTTCCTTATGATCCACGTACTTTACCCAATCGGCCACATCCTGCACAGTGCCACTGCCAACGTTCACGGAGACATAAGGCTCTGTATTCAACTCCTCGCACATGTTCAGGAACTCATTTGTGCCAAAACTGTTATCCTCTTTTACATTTCCCCACCATACATTCAACATCGATGGCCTCTTGTCCTTTGGACCCACTCCATCTTTCCAATGATAAGTGTCAGCAAAACATCCGCCGGGCCATCGGAGTACAGGTATCTTCAATTTCTTCAGCGCATTGATCACGTCAAGGCGAACACCATCTTTGTTAGGAATTTTTTTGTTGTCATCTCCCACATAAAAACCGCCATAAATTCCGTGACCAAGGTGCTCAGCGAAATGCCCGTAAATATTTCTGCTGATAGTGTCCTTCGCTCTGTCCGCGTGCAATATGATTTTATTTTGCGCTGAACATTGGAGAGAATAGAGAATTGCAGTTACAAAAAAGATCTTTTTCATAAAGACATTGATTGTTGATTGTTATACGCGCTGATTGTTCGAATGCTTCCGTCGTCATTATATCTCAGCTCTGTAACTTTTACGCACCTGAGATGTGTTACACCTTTTGACAAGCTTGAGTCGTGATAAAACAAATACCATTTTTGTCCTACTTCGAGGATCGAATGGTGATTCGTCCAGCCTACAACAGGATTCAATACAACACCTTTATAGGTGAACGGTCCGTACGGATCATCCCCAACGGCGTAACAAATCAAATGTGTATCGCCTGTGGAATAAGAGAAATAATATTTGCCTTTGTACGTGTGCATCCACGATGCCTCAAAAAATCTTCTTTTGTTATCGCCAGCTAACAACGGTCTGCCTTGCTCATCCAGGATACTCACTTCTTTTGCTGGCTCCGCAAACTGTTTCATATCATTGGTAAGCATAGCTATTCGCGGACCAATAGCAGGTTCATGAGGAAGTGGCTCTGCATAATCCTTTTTGTATTTATTATTTCTGTAGGACTGCAATTGACCGCCCCATAGGCCGCCAAAGTACATATAGCACTTGCCATCATCATCACAAAAAACGGCAGGATCAATCGAATAGCTCCCTTCAATCGGATTGGGCTCCGCAATAAATGGCCCGGCAGGTGAGTCGCCAATCGCTACGCCTATTTGAAAAATCCCATCAGGTCGTTTTGCAGGAAAATAGAAATAATATTTCCCGCTTTTGTAAGCCGCATCGGGCGCCCACATTTGTCGCTCGGCCCACGGCACATCGTTGATGTGTAACGCCACTCCATGATCTGTTACTATTGCGCCAACACTATCCAATGACATAACATGATAATCTTCCATTGCAAAATGACTTCCCAAGTCATCAAATGGAACTCCCGTCTCTATGTCGTGTGATGGATAGATATAGATCTTTTCATTAAAAACATGTGCCGATGGATCAGCCGTATAAATGTGTTTGACCAAAGGCTGTGATATGGCTTTCCTATTTAACTCACCAAAGTCAGTATGAGCAATACTATCCTCGGGCATTTTTTTAATTTAAAACCATTAAAGACATTAAGGAAGTTAAGTCTAAATGATCTTAACTCCTTAATGGTTTAAATATTCACGCAACCAAACTCTTACTTCTTCTTGCTTTCAGATCCGTTTCAATTGTTACTTCCATTTGTTTATTGATGGCATACCAAAACAATAATGCTGAGCCTATGATAAAGATCAAACCAGGATAAACGCTGACACACATTTTGATCCCGTTAATTGCGCCGGGCGTTTGTTGTGCCGCATCTGCCACATATCCATACCGGCTTAAGATGAAGGCGCCTAACCCACCACCCAGGCTAAGACCGATCTTTAAACCGAGTATCATCGCGGAGAAAATGATCGCTGTTGCCCTGCGATTGTTTTTCCATTCGCTGTAATCCGCCACATCAGCAATCATTGCCCAAAGCAATGGAATGGTTACACCGTAGAAAAAGCCGTGCAATATTTGGGTGATGAATACTGCAGTGATTGCGTCAGGAGAATAGAAATTGAACATGACCAGGCATACGGCAGACAGGAACAGGAATAGTCCGAAAATATTTCTTTTTCCATACCGGTCGGCAAGCGGCTTTGAAAACATGATGCCAACAATCATGAAAATAATTCCGCCTGCATTAAAAAGACTGTTCGCCGACGTATAGGTATCCTTCGGCCATTCAAATTCACCAAGACCCATGCCTGTGATCATTTTGTTTAACCCGACAATAAATTTATTGAACCCAATATTTTCGAGAAAGGATGCCTGCGTATTTTGATTGAGGAAGTACTTGAAATAATAAACGTACATGCCGCCTTTTAACGCGAGTGTGATAAATACAAGAATGGTAAGTACCAGCATGATTATCCATGGCTTGTTTTTTACCAGGTCACCCAGGTCCTGCCTGACTGGATTTTTTTGTTCTTTGGGAGGAACAATTCGCTCTCTCGTTGTAAGAAAAGTGATGATAAAACAGATGACACCCACTATAGCAAACAAGAACATGACTTTCTCGAAACCTTTTTGCTCGTTGCCATGACCGATTGATAAGGCCATGGGTCGCAGCAGTACCTGGATGATGAACTGAGCTACCATCACAGAGACAAAACGAAAAGATGAAAGACTGTTTCTTTCTTTCATATCACCTGTGAGCACACCGCTCAAGGCAGAGTAGGGAAGATTGTTAGCGGAATAAATTATGATCAACAAGAAATAAGTAACCGCTGCATAAATTACTTTTCCTGTTTCGCTGAAGTTTGGCGTAGTGAATGCTAATAGAGAAATTACACCGAAAGGAATTGCTGTCCACAAAACCCACGGACGATATTTTCCCCAACGTGTATTCGTGCGGTCTGCGATGGCACCCATGACAAGATTAAAGAATGCGCCAACAAAGCCAAAAAATGTGATTATGAAACTGGCTGTGCCGGCGGGAATTCTATAAACGTCAGTGTAAAAAAATGCAAGAAATGTCACCAACGTTTGGAAGATAAGATTCGCAGCCAGGTCGCCCAGGCTGTAGCCAATTTTCTCAACAACAGATAATTTTTGGTAGGCTATGTTCATCTATCCACTTGTTTAAATGTCATAAATAATTTAAAATGCTTTTTGCTCAGCCTTTGTTTTTGTTTCAATCACTTTATAAAAAGCGGGTTTGGGTTTGAATTGTCTGTCGAATAACAATGGATAATTGGTCCTTCCGCGAATGGGCCAATTGTTCAGCCATGATTGTCCATCATTAACACCCCAGAAAGTAACTCGACTGATCTTGTCTTTGTATTTTTCAAACAAACGAAACAAGGCTTCATAACTTATTGTTTGTTTTTGAACCATTGAATCAGGTAACCCGCTTACATAGGGATTCATTTTTGCATTATACTCCGCGGTTTGATTAACGTCGGCGCCTGCTACTTCTCCCGGGCTTGGTAAGACGCCCAGATCAACTTCAGTAAACATGACCTCAATGCCCAATGCGGAAAAGTCCTTTATGCTCTCTTCAATATCCGCAAGCGGCACATTGTAAGCTCTCCAGTGTCCCTGGATTCCCACTCCATCAATGCGAACACCAGCGGCCTGTATCTTTTTGATCAATGCAATGGCTCCTGCTCTCTTTTTTGGTTGTTCAATGTTGTAATCGTTGTAATAAAGTTTCGTGTGCGGAGCCGCTCTTTGTGCGAGACGAAATGCTTCCAATACATAATCGTCTCCCAAGTTTTCGAGGAAAATAGTTTTTCGCATGGTGCCATCCTCATTTAAGGCTTCATTGACCACATCCCAGGAGTAAACCTTTCCATCGTACCGGCTTGCAACCGTGGTAATGTGATTCACGAAATACTGGTGAACAGAATCTGCGTTTTTCATTCCCCGAACAAATGCAGGCAACTGGTTGTGCCAGATAAGAGTGTGCCCGTTCACAATCATGTGGTGCTCTTTGCCATACGCAACAATCGAATCGGCGAGCTCGAAATTGTACCTATTCCATTCGGGGTGGATTACTTCTGCTTTCATAATGTTTTCGGGAGTGATAGCATCAAATTGCTCCGGCACCAGCACTTTGGCATTAGGTTCTTTTTGGAGTATTTGATCTGCATTCAACGCGGCGCCTATT
>VBAU01000588.1:1756-3490 GCA_005883855.1 Bacteroidota bacterium | reverse complement strand
ATTATAGCGGTGCTTAATAATGCAATTAGAAAGCGTTATTAGTAAACATGATAATGAGATAGGCTCTATAAAAGAAAACATCAATTCCATACGGACAGATTTGCAATTACTTGTTAAGGACTACAAATTTCTTGGTGATAAAATGCAAGAAATAGGAGTTGATATTCGGGGGCTTATAAGCTTAATGGATGACGTAAAACAATCAAGGAAAGATATTTTAATTCTTAATCGAGATGTATCTACGCTTAAAGAGAGTGTTCTTCGTAATGAAGAACGCTTTCATAAGTTAGATATTCTAGCTGAAAAAAGCAATCAGATGTGGGATAATTTTCTTAATCGATGGTTAAGAATGTTAGCTGTTGTTGTTCCTATTTTAACCGCCTTAGCTGTTATTTATTTAAAATAAATTAAATATCCACTTTCATTTTTAATCGATTAATCCATCCTTCAATAAATTTCCGCTGCGCCGGATTATATTGAGCGAAGCGCAAATAAACATATCCTTGTTGAATGGTTAAAAGATTAAGCAGAATTTCTTCATGTCCTTTTGAAAGAAGATGATTGATAATTTTTATTGTGATTTCTCCAATAACATTATCTATTTTTAATTCGAATTTATCTTCATAATTTAATATATTTAAACATGCTTGCAACCATCCTGCAACGCGTGGAAGGCCTAGATTAACAGCCATATCAAATAATTTTATGGATATTTTTTCACTATCAATAGACTCTAATTGTAATTTATCCCAATAATTTTCTTTATAGAAAGAATAAAATAATTTACTTATATCATGGTCTATTAAATAGCTATTAAATTCTTTATCATCGTTAGGGTATAAATTATTTGCTTTATCAATAATTTGCCATCCAGCCCATGATGGATTAAATTTACGAGAAATACCGCAATATGTTTCCCCTCCTAAATCCTCTTTATCATTTGCATATTGACCTTCATTGGCTAATAATATTTCTAAAGCTTTATCAAAATTATTTGACATAATTATTTTCCCTTATAAGTTATCTACATCGAGATAATTTTTTAAAACATGCAATGACTGAACGTCTGCCCGATATTCTTTACCATTTGCAAGATGAATTTTAACAACACCTATATCTTTCATGGATTTAGTAATCGCTTCAATTCTGTCAGGGTTAATAAAAGTATATCGTAAACTACCATCTTCTAGAGAGTCATAAATTTTACATAGCATATTTATCACCTTATTATTCAATTATTACTCGTATTTTCCCTTCTTTTCCAAGATTGGCTTCCATTAATTCTTTTTTAAATTCACAGAATGCAATATCATGATTTTTAGAAGTATTCATTATGGCTTTATATTGAGGCATATTTACTTTATAATTCCCTATTTTTATTACTTCATTTGTTAAAGAAGGATATTTCCACAACAAATGCGATAATTTATTTTGGTCCCATTTTATTTTTGAAGGTAATTCAATTTTACATTTATGAATTTTCCCTTCTACTCTTGCTGTGTTAGAAGAAGTAAAAGTAGCCATATCAATAAGAACTTGTTTAGCTTCTTCTAAATGCTCTTTTAAAATATTAATATTCGACATAGTATGTTTAATAAATTCTAAAACTGAATCAGCGTCTTCGATATATAGAATCACTCCAGTTTCTGGATCGATTATCTCATTCATGCTCATCTCCTAAAATGGAATTTTATCAGTGAATTCAGCATTCGATTCATCGTATAATTGATTTAT
>VBAU01000588.1:1246-1652 GCA_005883855.1 Bacteroidota bacterium | reverse complement strand
ATTTTCTTTATAAAAATCTTCTTTTACAGTGGCTTCAATAATGCATTTCTCTAATTCTTCTATATTTTTTAAATCTAAAACTCCAGCAGCGCTAGCTAATGACGCTAGATTCTCGCGACCAATTCTTTGAGCGGTTTCATTAGGGTGATAAATATTAAAATTTTCACTTAAAATTGCTCCGCGCCTAAAATCACTTATCACCTCAAATATAACATTGAGATGATAAATTTCAGGATTATTTTTAGAGGGTTTAAGTTGAGATTTTTTAATTCTCAAGGTATATTCTCCGGGCGGCAATACTGTTTTTACATATTCTTTAATATTGAAATTAAGCATTATCTAAACTCCTCATTAATTACATGCGTTTCTTTTATTTCTGCTATGATTGTTTCATCTGTATGAGACT
>VBAU01000588.1:0-1228 GCA_005883855.1 Bacteroidota bacterium | reverse complement strand
CCATCTTCATCCGTTTCAATATTCATTTCATCGGGAGTATAAACGGGAGCTCCTCCAAATATGCCAGGAGCATATCGTCTAGCGCCTCGACTAATTGCCCGAGCAAACAACATATCGGCTGCATATTTTTTCCAATTATCTTTCGCTAGGAGCCCTGCTTCTTGCGCTTCTTGAATTGTAAAAGAAACAATACCCACGAAAGTATCTTTATTAACAGCTTTATCTTTTGAATCATAAAATTCTATCTCGCAAATTTCTTTTGTTGATTTAATTATACGATAAGAATAATTAGGATGCTTCGCAATCATTGTAGCAAGAAGATTAGCCCCTAGCACTGGTTTTCCAGCTACAATATGAATACCTGTAATACTAGCAAAAGGAGGGAGGCCTAATTCTTTACCAACCATGACTTTTACAATCGATTGGGCTTCTGATTTTAAGTCAGGAAACATTTGGCTAGCAAAAAATGCTTTACCCATTCTTTGCATTAATTCAAATTCTTGAACTTTATCTGATTTTATTAATTCATTCATTGTTATTCTCCGTTAAAATGGTATTTCTTCGTCTTCAGGTTCATCATTAAATTTATTGTTTTCACAATAATCTGTTACATCAAACTCGGTCGATCCATCATGCTCGAATTGATTATAGCCATCAACACTCCAATTTTCTAATTCACCGTATATCATGTTAATACCCTCCAATAGTCCAAAAAGAATAATACATTGTTCCACATAGAACAAGCCACCAAAGAATAGCAGGAATATATTGTTTCATGACGCCCCCTTAATGGATAGTATGGTTTTGTTTATTAAATATTGTTTCTAAAATTTCTTGATTTTTTTTTAATATAAAATTTTTATCACCAAAAACATATTGAAAAATATCATCGACCGTCATGCTTAAGAAATCAAGAAAATGATGCGCGTATTCTTCTTTATCTACCTCATTATAAACATTTAAAAATCCAACTTTATTAATAGAAGAAAATATTGCCATCATAATTTTCATGACATCTGTTACATTAAGATTCATTTCATTCAGTCGGTTTGAAATGTTTGCTGCTATTTCTGCTGAAATAATACTTAATTCTTCTGACGTTTTCATTATGCATCTCCCTTCATTTCTTGATCAGTCATTGTACGTACAATGCCATACTCTTCATCCGGATTAAATCTATAAAGTTTTGGCTCGATTTCTTCATATTGACGCTGAAGAATATACCATG
>VBAU01000218.1 GCA_005883855.1 Bacteroidota bacterium | reverse complement strand
GGTTTTGCTTATTTAGCTCACGCAAAAGAAATACCTCGATCTTGGCGCCGGTCTTTTCTTTGCGTCCATACATGCGTGCCGGAAAAACCTTTGTGTTATTTACGATAAACACATCCTTGTCATCGAAATAGTCCAGGATGTCCCGGAAGTGCTTATTTTCAATTTGACCCGTGTGGCGATGAACGACCATCATCCGGGCATCTTCTCTTTTTTTCGTGGGGTGTTGCGCAATAAGATTTAATGGAAGGTCAAACTTAAATTGTGAAAGCTTCATGGAGTGATTTTCTTTTTTTGACGATTAACCTTATGACTGGCTTGTGAGGTAAGTGGAAGGAATTGATCCAATCCGGTCTTACGGCACCGGGTCAGGTCGTTAAGGTTCCCCGCAAAGGGGTTTTAAAGTGCGCAAAGGTAGGGGATTTGAAGCGGAAAATCCTTTTTATTTTTTTCAAAGGCCCTGGTTCATTACTCATTGCTGCCAGGGCCTTTTAGCTATCTCACATGGAATATTGACGTCATCATCACCTATGGACGAACACGTCCGACGCAGTAGAGCCATCTTCGTTTATCCATGTTGACTTCATACTGCCGTTATCCATGGTGCGGATCATGTACACTGTCGAATTGTTAGCGCTCTTCATCATGGTGATGTCGTAGATGTTATTCCCAAACTGGTTAATCGCCTTGGTTATGACTTCCTCCGGTATCTTATTTTCTATCGCAGGAAGAGCCAGGCTGTAGCTTGTTCCGTTAGGACCGTAATAAACACGCATCAACCTGTTGTTATCCGTGTAACTGGCCACCCAAAATTCATTCATCGGTTGCCAGGCCACATTCATTGCGTTCGGGTATGTCGATTGAAAATTCATACGAACATTATTTGGCGCATTATATGCTTTATAGTTACCTGTGCTTGTTGCACTGTAACTGTTGTTATCCTGCGCAAGCAATGTCGAGGCACCTCCGACCAGGATCATTAAGAAAATTATCTTTTTCATCGTTAATTTTTTTAGTGTTATAGATCTGTTGAAGATCATACAACAAGGATAGTGCCCGCCGGTATTTACCAACGATCAAAAAACATGGAAATGATTTATGGTTTGTAATTGCCAATTATTGTGACAGATTAAATTATGGGGAATATCTTATACAACTGTTCTTTTTTGTGGTTTGGGAATACTGAGCTAGGGGCTGTCGCGAAAGGCCGATACAGTGGAACGTTTCTCCACCAAATGCCACCAAATGACGCGCCGACCATGCAAAGGCGGTCTTTAGCTCATCTAATGATAAAAATCCCCCCTTTAGCCATCAAATTAATATACTTACCGATGGGTTCGTTACGTTTTAGCATTATACATTTATCGAATTTATTCAGAACATGGCTATAGCATGAAAAAAATAGTATTGACCGCCCTGGCTGTTGGTTCCATCCTACTCTGTGATGCACAAACAAAAGCTTCGAAAAAATATCCGAGCCTTTTTTGGGAGATCACAGGCAACGGCCTTTCACGCCCGTCATATTTGTTTGGCACGATGCACGTCAGCAGTAAAATGGTTTTTCATTTGCCGGATTCCTTTTACCTCGGTATTAAGAACTGTGATGTTGTCGCGCTTGAAACGAACCCCGAGTCCTGGCAGGAGGACCTTGTGAAATACGATGTAGAGGCCAACTCTTATGGCCGACCTCATTTTCCATGGAATAATTTCAGCCAAATGCCCGATGATTACCTGAATATTCGCACCCTCCAGTTTGACAAGTACGAAAAGCAAATTGAAGCCGCATTATATAGCAGGCCGTCGACGATAAACAATCTTCTGTATCGCAACTACTCTGACTACTCAAGCGATTTTGAGGAGAACACCTATCTCGACATGTATATCTACCAGGTCGGGAAAAAAATGGGCAAGCAGGTAGCTGGTGTTGAAAGATATGACGAGAGCATGAAGCTTATGATGGAGGCCTATCGCGACGCGGCAAAAGAAAAAAACCACAAGCAAAGAAGTTACGACAACGATGATACCTATTCGGCCGATAAGCTCCAGGAAGCATATCGCACGGGCAATCTCGATCTGCTCGATTCCATCAACCGAATGAATAGTTTTTCCGCGGCCTTTGATGAAAAATTTCTATACCGGCGCAATTTGTTGCAGGCAAATTCCATCGATTCGATATTGAAAAGCCGATCATCTTTATTTGTCGGAGTGGGCGCTGCGCACTTACCGGGTACCCGTGGAGTAATCGAGATCCTTCGCAGAATGGGCTACAAACTTCGCCCCATTGTAATGGGAGAGACGGACAGCGACAAAAAGGACGTTGTTGAGAAACTCCGCGTTCCGGTGAACTTCAATGCCCAGGTTTCAGAGGACGGATTTATTAAGTGTGACATCCCGGGCAAATTTTACCGCTTCAATGAGGAAGGACTACTCGACCAAATGCAGTACGCCGACATGGCCAATGGAAGTTATTATATGGTCACCCGCATCAAAACAAACTGCGGCATGTGGGGACAGGATGAAGATGCGGTCAAGAGGAAAATTGACAGCTTATTGTATGAAAACATTCCGGGAAAAATCTTGAGCAAGCAGGAAATTGTGCGCAACGGGTACAAGGGACTTGACATCTTGAATCGCACACGCCGCGGAGATGTTCAACGCTATAATATTTTCATCACACCGTATGAGGTGATCATTTTTAAAATGAGTGGTAATGGTGAGTATGTAAAAGATGGAGATGAATCGAAGAGATTTTTTGGAAGCATCCGTTTAAAGGAATACAATCCCGAGCCCACAGGGTGGAAACAGTATCAACCGCTTTATGGCGGGTTTTCAGTTGATCTGCCACACGAGCCATTTGCGTCAAAGGGTAAGAATTGGCAGTACCAGGCCGAGGACAAGTCCACTGGAACAACCTATACTATAGTTCGCACCGACGTGCACAATTATAACTTCGCTGAAGAGGATACATTTGACCTTGCATTGCTTGATGAAAGTTTTTCAAATTCTGAGTTCATTGATAAACGCATCAGCCGAAAATTGATAACCTGGAAAGGTTACGCGTCTCTGGATTGCAAATATCTTCACAAAGATGGGTCGTTGTTATTGACCAGGTTCCTGATCCAGGGTCCGCACTATTACACACTCATAGCTCATGGAAGAAAAGAAAATGACGACATGCAGCGTTTCCTGAATTCATTTCAAATAACACCGTTGATCTATAAAGAGCCTTTTGAGAAAAAGGACACGTCACTTTGCTACTCGGTCAAGACAACGTTTTATCCTGAAGACAAGAAGATAAAAATTAGCATCCCCGGACAAGATAATTCTTTACCGGACATAGATGATGACGATGACGGAGACGATCAGAACAATCTACCTTGGGGAAGTTTTAGAAATAGTGTCGTTGAAAATGACAGCACCGGCGAAAAGATCTACGTGTCCTGCTACAAGAGCGGCCGATATTACTACAATAGCGATAGTTCACGACTGGACGAAAACCGGATAAGCCGAAGTGGCTCATGGATCGTCCGAAGTAAGAAAAAATACCGGTTACCAGATGGCTGGAGAATATTGGAATTTCAATTGTCCGATACGAACAGCAGCCGAATGATATGGACCAAGTCTTTTTATAGAAGCGGAGTCGGGTTTTCTCTCGTCACAGAGGGCGATACGCTCAGCGCTCCCAGTTCTTTTGTAAAATCGTTTTTTGAAACCTTCACGCCAGATACGTTGAATGGCTTTAATCCCTTCGAAAAGAAATCAACGGCTTTCTTTAATGATTTTTTCAGCAAGGATACTACTCTCCGGAAAAGAGCAGTAAAGTCCATCGACCAGGTTGAAGTGGATTCGGCTGATTTTCCCCACGTGAAAAGAGCCCTGGCAACTATTAACTGGTCCGACAAAAAATACTTGCAAACGAAGAAATCACTGGTGAATAAACTCGGCGCGATAAAAACAAAATCAAGCTCTGATCTTCTAAAAGAAATTTATTATGCCGCGGGTGACACCATTGAAATGCAATATGCAGCCCTGGAGAGTCTTTTGCAGCAGCACACACGATATAGTTTTAGTGTGTTCAGAGATATCGTCACAGCAGAGCCACCCGTGATCGATGTTAGTCCGGGCAATTCCGATTTTAGCCTGAGCCGCTTTCGCTTTAATGTGAACTCTGTTTGGGGATCTGGCAACGATAATGATGGTGACTTTTGGGATGACCTATACGATTCTATCCGGCTCACCCGTTCGATCTTGCCGGGTATGTTGCCGCTTCTGAATTTAGATGATTATAAGTGGAGAACGATGCGATTACTGGGACGAATGATCGACAGCAATCTTGTATCATCCAGCGACTATGACATTTATTTTAGCAAGTTTCTTCTCGAAGCCAGGCAAGAATTGAAAAAACAAGCGATCACCGAAAAAAAGAAAATGATCAAAAAAGCCGCGGATAAAAATATAAAGGCCAATGAAGATGATGACGACGACGGCAAAGATTATGGTAACGAGAAATTAGCCCTGTATGCAAAGCTATTGATGCCCTTTTGGAATTCGAATGAAAATGTTCCCGTGGTATTTTATCAGCTGCTGGCACTAAACGACAAAAAAATAAGGTATAATACCGCGTTATTAATGATAAAAAACAATAAGCCGGTGGCTGATAGCGTGTTGAATTATTTTGCTGCAACGGACGAGTATCGTTACTCCTTTTATAATGATCTTCAGGAAATTGGGCAACTAAAATTTTTCCCTTCAAAATATAATAACAAGATCGACCTGGCTAAAAGCAAACTACTCTGCTCAAAACCATATGGCAAGCCTGATTCCGTTGCGTTCATCGAAAAGCTGCCTGCTGAGTTTAAATCAAAGCAAGGCTATATGTATTTTTTCAAGTACAAGGAGAAGAAGGATGATCCGGCCTGGAAGCTCGCTTATATAGGTCTAATTTCAAAAGATCCGAAGCAATTTGAAGTTTGTGCTCGACCAGGTTCTTCTAAATCTAAGATTGAGGATGATGATTCTGACGATTATAACTTTACATCATTTACTGACACAAAACTAAATGAAGACAAATCCCGCGTTCAACAACTGAGCGAGGCATTAAAGAAGTTAATTTATTCTCATCGAAAGAGTGCCAAAGAATTTTATGATGTTTCCAAAAATGATCTTAGTGACATTCTGCGAATGAGAAACTAGGCGATTTTGACTCCGGGAATAGAAGCTATCAGGTTTTTTGTATAATCCTTTTTAGGGTTGAGGTAAACGTCGTCCGAATTACCGATCTCCTCGATCTTGCCTTTATTCATCACCATGATCCTGTCACTCAGGTAGTGCACAACCGAAAGATCATGCGAGATAAAAATCATTGTAAGTCCCAGCTGCTTTTTCAGATCGTTCAACAGGTTCAACACCTGCGCCTGCACGCTCACGTCCAAAGCAGAGACGGATTCATCACATACAAGGAACGACGGATTTAGCGCCAATGCCCTTGCAATAACGATGCGTTGTCGTTGTCCGCCAGAAAATTCATGAGGGTAGCGGTCAAAATGTTCTGAGTCGAGATCCACTTTTTCAAGCAATTCGATCACTCGATCCTTTCGTTTGTTTGCATCTGAAAAAACGAGATGCACCTTCATCGGCTCAGCAATGGCGGGACCAATTGCAATCCTTGGGTTTAGCGAGGAATACGGATCCTGGAAAATTATCTGGATGTCTTTACGGAGTAATTTTAGTTCATCGCGTTTACGCGCGGTCAGGTCACTATCGTTGTAGATGATCTTACCTGAAACGGGTTCAACCAATCTTAAAAGGGCTCGTCCCAAAGTTGTTTTGCCGCAACCTGACTCACCA
>VBAU01000587.1:596-4108 GCA_005883855.1 Bacteroidota bacterium | reverse complement strand
TTGACAGTCGTCCAGAGCATATCAAAGAAGTGGCAGAGGCTTCACTCAAACGATTAAGAGTAGATGCCATCGATCTGTTCTATCAGCATCGGGTCGATCTCGATGTTCCGATTGAAGATGTTGCAGGTGCGGTTAAAGATTTGATTAAAGCGGGCAAGGTGAAACATTTTGGTCTTTCAGAAGCCGGTGTAAAAACAATACGCAAGGCACATTTTGTACAACCGGTTACTGCTATCCAAAGTGAATATTCGCTGTGGTGGAGACAACCAGAGGAAGAATTGCTGCCAACGCTTGAAGAGCTCGGAATTGGATTCGTCCCTTTTAGTCCGCTTGGGAAAGGTTTTCTGACCGGAAAGATAGATGAGAACACAAAGTTTGATAGTTCCGATTTCCGCAATGTTGTTCCCCGCTTTTCGCCGGAAGCACGCAAGACCAATCAATCAATGTTGATCTGCTCGTTAAAATTGCCGAAAAGAAAAATGCGACACCCGCGCAGATTGCACTCGCCTGGTTGCTTGCACAAAAGCCATGGATCGTTCCGATCCCGGGTACAACGAAATTGCATCGCCTTGATGAAAACATCGGCGCTGTGGCAATTGAATTTTCTGCTAACGAACTTCGTGAGATAGAGGATGCTTCTTCAAAAATAAAAGTGCAGGGAGAAAGGTATCCTGAACAATTGCAAAAACTCGTAAATCGTTAAACATAATCCTGGTTATGGAAAAAATTGCCGCGGTTATGGGCGCCACGGGAAAGACCGGCAAACACATCGTTCAAAAACTCATCGAAAAAAATATCCCTGTTCGTGTGCTCAGCCGAAATCCATCAAAGGCCAAAAAAATGTTTGGCAATAATGTACAAATAATCGAAGGTGATCTGGTGCAAGTCAAAGATCTGAAAGAACTGGTTAGGAGTGTTACACATTTGTTTGCAGCACACGGTGCTGACAATGAACTCGGGGAAGATAGATATGAGCTAGTTGACTTCGAAGGGATGAAAAAAGCATTGAAAAGTGTTCCGAACGGTCAAACAACCCATGTGATCTATATGTCCTCCATTTATGTCGAGCGCAAGAATCCGCCTTACAATTTTCCCGGTAATCCGCTGTATTGGAAGCGCAAAGCAGAACAATCGATACAGAAAAGTGTCCACGCTTACACGATTGTCAGACCGGGTTGGCTCAACAACGACAAGGGTGGCAAACTGAGAATTGTCGCTGAGCAGGGTGACCAGGGCGACGGAAAAATATCTCGCGAAGATGTTGCCGCTGTGATGTTGCAGGCGATGAATTTCGAAAGTGCAAAGGGAAAGACCTTTGAAGTTTACAATGTTGCAGGAGCCCTGGTGAAAAATTGGAATAATTTTTTTTCCAGGTTGGAACGGGCTGTAATCCTTAGCTAATTTAGCATGTCGTCTTTCAAACGGAGGGATCAATGAAGAGACCATACGTCATATGTCACATGATGTCGACAGTAAATGGCAGAATTATCTCGGAGAATTGGACCGGCAGCAAAAAAAGACAAACGTTTTACAAAATTTATGAGCGATGTAAATTTATGAGCGATGTCATGAGCGCTTTGATAGTGAAGCGTGGATGTGCGGCAGAGTTACCCTCGAAAAGGATTTTGCGGATGAGGAAAAACCCAAACTTACAAAGTCTCGTCAACGAATTCCCAAAAAGCCTTTCGTTGGCGATATTGATGCAACTTCTTTCGCGATTGCGGTAGACGCGAAAGGAAAATTAGGCTGGAAGAAAAATCATCTAAGCGGCGATCACATCATTGAATTACTCACCGAACAGGTCAGCAATTCCTATTTGGATTATCTGCAACAAAGAAAAATATCCTACATTTTCGCAGGCAAAAAGGAAATTGATTTCAAAAGTGCTTTGAATCAACTTGCGAGCTTGTTTCCGATCAAGACCATCATGCTTGAAGGTGGTGGGCACGTCAACGGTTCCCTCCTTAAGGAAGGATTGATTGATGAACTTAGCTTGCTGATAATACCTATAGCGGATGGCACGTCAAATGCTCCAACCACCTTTGAAGTGAGTGAATACCTGCAAAAAAAGCCAGCAGCTCATTTGCGTTTGACCGACGTAAAAAAATTACAGCATGGTGTGCTGTGGCTGAAATACCGTGCCCGGTAATGATTACGTTGAGATCAGGCACGCCTCGTTTCAACGTTAAAAAAAATTGCACAATTATTTCTTGTGATAATGATTGCGTATCGCCCACGGTCGACTGAAATAATATGGACAAGACAAAGAAAAATTTCTATCTAATTCTCATCCTTGGCCTGCTCACAGCTATTGGCCCCTTCTCCATTGACATGTACCTGCCCGCGTTTCCGGCTATTGCAAAAGGCTTGCATACCACCGTGGCACACGTAACTCTGTCATTATCCAGTTTTTTCATTGGCATTTCGGCCGGGCAATTACTCTACGGTCCGCTGTTGGAACGGTTTGGAAGAAAAAAACCGTTGTACGTGGGCCTCTGTATTTACCTGCTTGCCTCGATCGGTTGTGCCGCAGCCGCATCAGTAAATGCTTTAATTGCACTCAGGCTTTTGCAAGCATTGGGTGGTTGTGTAGGCATGGTAGAAAGAAAATGCGAAAATATTTTCGATGCTAATGTTGGTGGTTGCCGTTTCACCCATCATCGCTCCCACCCTGGGTGGCTACGTGACAGCCATGCTTGGCTGGCGCTATGTTTTTGCGATGCTCATTATCGTAGACATTATTATTATTGGCGGCGCTTATTTTTTACTGCCCGAAAGCAAGAAGCCTGATCCAAATTTTTCACTGCGACCTGGTCCTATCATCAAAAATTTTACGGGGGTCGTTACGCATCCGCAATTCTATACGTACGCATTAACGGCCGCTGTGTCCGCCGCTGGCTTATACGCTTACATTGGTGGTTCACCTCATGTGTTTATGGAGATTTTCCGCGTGAACGAAAGGCAGTATGGATGGATCTTCGCGCTAATAGCCATGGGGCTTATCGGCGCGAGCCAGGTCAACAGTGTGTTATTGAAAGTCTATAGCAGTGAGCAAATAATTAGAGTGGCATTATACTGTCAAAGCATCATCGGCGCCTCGATGGCTCTGATCACTTTATTTGGATGGAACGATCTTTTTATCACCATCTTTCTCATCTTTATTTTTCTATGCACGCAGGGCTTTGTCTTTCCCAACGCGTCAGCACTATCCTTAGCATCATTCGGACATAATGCCGGCAGTGCTTCTGCGCTGTTGGGCGCGATTCAAATGACCATTGGTGCGGGCACATCGGCGCTGGTAAGTGTTTTGCAAAACCAAACGGCCTTGCCAATGACCGGGGTAATGGCATGCTGCGCAATCACGGCATTGAGCATCTTCTTACTGGGAAGCCGGATCATTGTCCAACGCGCCAGTGCGGAAGAAATACAGGAAGAAGATGTGGAGATGATTAGTACGCTGTGATGCATGCAACGTAAGGCTTTGCGATCTTTGCGGTGCATTGCGTTCTTTG
>VBAU01000587.1:0-528 GCA_005883855.1 Bacteroidota bacterium | reverse complement strand
TTTTATGTACTTAGCTACATTGCTACTATCGTCGCCTGTTGTGTCACTCACTTGTGCTGCAACAAATCTTTCAACATTTTCGTAGGCCACACAATAGTCATCGTAGCACCAACGACCGGTCTGAAATTCTTAATCATTGGTTTGAAAATTGCTACCGCAAGGGGGGGTAGCACGATATCTTTGCGAAACAAAATAGTTCGATGAATGTGAACAGTAATCAAGAAAGGAAGCCCTGAACGAACACCTATCAAAGGAAGCAATACGCAAAATCGAGAGAAATATGGCACACTTTACTAAAGTCAAAATTGAATTGCATCAATATCAAATAAAATAACAGCATATGGAAACACATAGCACAATCACCAAAGATACAAGTCAGCAAAACGAAACAACCAATCGTGTGGGTGCAAAGAACATAAAGGCATACGGCACGCACGCGGCAGCGGCACCACTGAATCACTTAAACATTAACCGCAGAAGACCAACGCCACATGACGTGGAGATTGACATATTGTATTGCGGTGTTTG
>VBAU01000217.1 GCA_005883855.1 Bacteroidota bacterium | reverse complement strand
GGCAAATCGTGTTTGTACGTTGATCGTTCCGCTATCCTGGATAGCAAGTCCGCAATAACATTTCTCTTTCCCTCGACAAATTCGAACGTGATGTCAAATTTGGAGAGATATGTTACCGTTCGCCATTGACGTGGTGACAAGTGCTTCTGCTTCATCAACGAGAGCATTGCCTGCGAGTCTGTGACAGCGATAAATGGCCTGCCAATTAGCCAATGTTCATAGGATCTTATCGTGTCTTCGAGAGCAAGCAGTTCTTGCTCGTGCACTGGATAATTCGTTTGCGCCGGGTTGAACACTCTGGAGTGATAGACAGCTGGCCGTGATGTCTCGAAGGTCTTTCCTTGACAGATATAACCGCCCATGGCCACTAGAGATGCGTCCGAGACCACCCTAATATGATCCGCTCCCTCGGTTAAGTCCAATGGTACCAAAACTTCGGATCCGCCGACTATCTGCTTCATCCTGTTGAAAGCGTTCTCGTGATTAGCTGTCCATTCCCATTTGCCCGCATGGTATAACGTGTTCAGTGGTGCGGCTATGTCCGCAGCCCATGGTAGATGATCTGTAAGCCATGTGAAGGCTCCGAGATCCTTCCCAAGCTCTTGGAACGATGTAGGAGTTCGTAGAGATGTGAATGCATCGACCTTTGCCTTGGCAATGGAAATCTCGCCGTTCTGGATATGTCGTCCAAGCACATCGACACCGTTATTGACCATGTCAATAAAGAAATGCGTTTTCTTGCGCGAGAGGTAGAATTTGTTGTTCCTGAGTGTCTGCAGGATTCGTCGGCATGCGAGATAATGTTCATATGGCGACATGCCTGGCTTCTCGTCGTAAATCGTACCGTCGTCAACATAGACTGTAACATTCTTGCCCCAATGCTCATGCAATGTGTGTTGCATCGTCCGTTGTTGCGTCGCGACGGAGTTCTTATCGCCTTGTTGTATCGTTTGTTGCTGAAACACGCCCATGTGGTTAATAATTGTCGCATATTTGACATCATCTGGATGAATCCGAGTCTGATCGAATGCAGAAATCATATCGAATATAGATGCATTAGAGGACCATGCAATGTTATGTACCAGCTCTTCTTGATCAGGAAGTGGCCAAGCCATGCTTTCTGTATCCAAGTTTCGTTTGCGTAAATCCTGCACATGGCGAAGGCCGACCTTCTTGGGAACCATGTGTGACGCTGCTAATGGGACATCTGAACTGTACCGTAATATCCCTGACCTCAACTTGGGCTTGACATCTTGTTCCAATGCGAGTTTATGGGCTTCCGGAAGCCTATATTTGCTCGCAGCCCATGGTGTCTTCGGCTTGTATGGGATTCGGTGGTTAATATCCCGTAATGGAGGCAGTTCGTTGGGGAGCTTGTCCACCAAAATTCCGTTGAATTCTGTCAACAACAAATCTTGATAATAGTTGGCATCACCATCTGTACATACATCGAGAGATAGTTGATTTCGTCGTTGATTTTGTCGTTGATTTTGTCGTTGGGGATTTCATTGGGGATTTCATTGGGGATTTCGTTTTCTCTGGTTATTCAGATAATCCTGAGAATTCGTGTTAACGTCCGGGGTTATTTCCGTGGCGGCTAGGGTTGCTGACTCAACCCTAGAAGATTTCTCTCCGAGAATTTTCTTCATTTTTGCGCCATTTTCACCCAACTGTCATTTCCAAACAGATTCTGCTGTTTGTCCCTTCCTGTGCATTTCCTTCCCTCATTTGCTGATTCTAGGCATTGGTTCAGGGATCTTGCAATGCAGGGTAACGTCCCATTCTGCGAAATGCACCGTCCTGTTCTTGACATCGATAATAGCGCCTCCTGCTGCTAATGTCGGTACGCCTATAATCGCGTCGTAGCCAGCTATGCCAGCCGTATGAGCCTTAACTCGTCTCGTCCACTCACCGAACTGTACATTCACCGTCGCAGTCGCGTTGCTTTTGGGCTTGGAGCCTCGAATGGCTTGTTGAATCGACAAAGGCATTTCATGCCTTTGGGCCGAAATACGGTTCGTTGTGACAAAGTGTGTCCCTATGAAATCGTCTGATGATCCAGAATCGATAAGAACCTTCGCTGGAACTTTATTGATTGGTATCGTGGTCATCATGGGAGTGGGTTTCCCATCCATTTCGTCGTCCTTAACAGCGATTGTTGGTACAGTGACCTTCGGTTTGTTGGAAACAACATCTCTGTAAGAACGTCCATCTCGTTTTGTATATTGACTAATTCGTTTAGCCTTCGGGCTCATGCAGATTTGAATTGAGGCAGTATTGGGCTCCTCAGGTTTCTCAGGACAGTCCTTGGCGATGTGTCCCTCCCTTTTACAGGTAAAACACAACCCTTCTTTCCTCAATTGATTCTTAGATGGTCCATCCGTCTGCTTCGTCTTCGGTTTGTCAGACTTCTGAGGCTTCTGACCTGTAGACGTCTGTTTCGTGGATTTTTCACCGTAACCTTTCGTGGTTGATTTCGTGTTTGCGTATGGGGATATTTTCTTAGCGTACAGCTTCCTCTCCCTCATCTCCTGATCCGTAGATTCTGCCTTCCGCTTATACTGCTCATAGGACAGATCACGAAATGCCACGAGTGCCTTGATCAACTCTCCATCAAGGTTATCGCAGAAACTGCTTTCCTTGAGGTCTTCCGAGATCGCGGCACCTAAGGTGTTCTCCAAGCGTTCCCGTTCCACAATGTATTCCGAAACCGGGCGACCGTTCTGCTTGATCGCGCCATATTTCCTCAAGGAGATCTGTACGTGATCCCTGGGAATAAACTTCTTGCGAAACGCCGTTTCAAACTCTTGCCATCTGAATGGAGTATTCCCCTTGTCAAGGGTTTCAAACCAATCAAAGGCAAAGCCTTCAAGAGATCCGAGGATATATTCCGTAATATCCTCATCCATGTCAATGTACGTTGCCAAGCGGAAATATCTTGACAATTGACTGAGAAACTGATGAACCATGTTATAGGTACGGTCTTTGTCCCTTTCGCCAGAATACTTCGCCGGGGGGTCCATTTTAAACAGTTTCTTCGACGTCTTGCTCGTGTCAACATGTGGGGTCCTTCCCCTGACCGTTTGCTTGTCCTTCTTGCTGGTTCGGCGGCGGGGGTCGTCGTCGTCGTCGTCCGAATCGTCGTTGCTGCATGAAACGAAAGATTCTTCGTCTGCCGATCCATCAGCATCATCGTCGTTGGCAGGTTCGTTGCCATCGTTCGCGGGATCCTTGGGTCCACTGCCCTCAGGTCCATCAGTGGGTTCCGTCACTGGTGGGGTCGTCACCTTCCCTTTGGACTTCTTCCTTGAAGCCTTCTTTGTACGCGCTTCGATTTCTTTCGTGAATTTCTCCAAGACTGCACTAGCCATGACATCGTCCAGCGCACCTACAAACAATTGCTCCACATCGGGATCGAAAGGGACATTTGCCATCAAGGCAAATTCCCTACGCTTGTTGTACAGCGCCTTCTGGGACTCGTGGGGGAATTCGGGAATTGAACGTGTACCAACCATGGTTAAAATTCGTTGATTTTGAGCTCGGGTTCGTTGTGTTCATTTGTCGACAAAAATTCAGGGGTAATTCAGGGGTTCATTATTCGATCGAATGATAAGATGTTAAACTGCAGTTTTTTTGGGTTTTCGTTCTCTCAGTATCTTCGGACGATGGCCAGTCGAACGTTGAGTATGTTTGAGAAAATAATTGACTTATTCATTTGCTACACAGAAGTTGTAAAAAGTGTAAGGAAGTCGAGTACAACTGATGTTGCGCTAGATTTCTCTAAAGACTAAAACTAAGCTAAGCTAACTATATAAACTAAATATAACGCTTATCTTTTAAACAAATAAAATAAGTTTTCACTGTGCATTATCTTGATGCACGATTACGTTGGAATAACATAAGGTTTCCAAAGTTAAACTTCCAGCTTTAACGTGTGGTCCTTACATTCTCCCCTTCTAAAAGGAAGCTACGCTTTCTTTTCAGAGTCATTGGAAGCCCCTGAGGCTTCCGGAACGTCCGTGCTACTGCCAGCAGTGCTCCTAACCTTGTTCCATTCTTCCATGATGCTGTCGTGGATCCAATCCGTATTCAAAACCCATTCCTTTAACTCCTCGGGAGTCTCGCCGAAGCTAAGAATGTAGTCCTTAACAACTTTAATTCCATAGGGGGATGTCTTGAAGTCATCCGCAGCCCTGTACGTGGCATCTTCATCCGAAAATCCTTCCCATTTACATAGAAAACGAATAACGCCGTTCCTGCGCCGTTCGTGGCCAATGATCTTTTCAACTTCCAAATTGAGATCTTCCTCGGCTTGTACGATTCGTGGCTGACGATGTTGCCTGTTTGGGAATAACTCTAGATGTGGGTCAACATATTCCTTGATATTGTCAATATGAAACTTGTTAAACCGTTTCGAGTTCGGGATATCCAGTGTGTAATTGGAGGTCGTCCGGTCGACCTTAGTAACCTTGTAAGGTCCCACACTCTTCGTCGCAAGTTTCTGTCGTCCTTTCGGAAGGTGCGATAGCTGTGACTCGTTGGAAACCAAGACTAAGTCGCCGACATTGATGTCCGGGTCTTCCTTACGATGTAAATTAACATAATGCGATTGCTCAGTCTTCGCGGCGATGATCGCATCTTGCGCGGCTCGTAGAGCAAGCATTCTGTTCTCCATAAAATCCATTGACGCCGGATTATCTTCATCGTATACGATCGGGGGAAACGTCCGAGGTAGGTAGCCGTAGATAATCTCGAATGGGGCCTTGTTCGTTGAGCTGTGAATCGTTGAGTTTAAGGCAAATTCGACCGTAGGCAAATGCTGTGCCCAATCTGATCCCACCGTATTAACAAAGTGACGTAAGATCTGCAAAACCGTACGATTCGCTCGTTCCGTTTGGCCGTCCGTCTGAGGATGCGCCGTAGTTGACATCAACAAATCTGTGCCAACCATTTTCTGTAACGCTCGCCAAAACGCTCCAGTAAACTTCGAGTCCCTGTCGGAAACAATGCCTTTCGGGAGGCCATGAAGTTTATAAATATTGTCGAAATAGAGTTTAGCGACTCCTTCCGCCTTAACATTCGTTGTTGTAGGGATTAGCCGTGCCATCTTAGCCGTGTAGTCTTCCACAACCATTAATGCGTTGAATTTCAGATCGCCGACTGCCGATGAAGGCAAATTGACCATGAAATCCATAGAAACTTGTTGCCATGGTGTCCCTGGCACCGGCAATGGGTGATTCTTACCGAATCGTTTGGAAGGGAATGCATTCCTTGTTTGACAAGAATGGCAAGATCTTACATACTTGCGTATATCTTCGGTTATCGTTTTCCAATAATAGTATTGACGCAATATACCATCCGTTTTTCTGGTATCTTTATGACCACCGATTTGGTGCGCATGCGAGATCAACATCTCCCGTAGGGATCTTTTACCATTATCCCTCCCTCCTTCGACTTTAATATCGGGAATACAAAGTCGTTGGTCCGAGCCAAAGTCAAGATAAAGTAATCCGTCCTTTATCTTATATACACCACT
>VBAU01000216.1 GCA_005883855.1 Bacteroidota bacterium | reverse complement strand
AAAGGAAGAGGTCATTTAGACATCGCACCGGCTTGGTGTCGTTTTCAATTTCAATAAAAAAACCTATCCCTATTTTACCATCGATGTTGTGCATGGAGAAAGTAATGATGTGGGCACCGGTTTTACTGGTAAAGTAGAGAAGATTGATCTTACGAAATATGTTGATTCAATTAAGTATAACGACAACGATAAACAAGTTCTTGGTCTGTTAAGAAAGTTGCAGGAGAATGAGATCAACAAGTATATTAGCCGCAACTCGCCTTTTTCGGGTATTTGGGAAAATATCATTCACCAGGAAGAAGAAGACCTTCCTGATGGAACAAAAAGCCTGATGGCTGAATACCTATTGCGCAAACTAAAGAAACTATTCGCTGATCCTGAAGGTGCTCCACTCGCATTTAAATTACCCACGGGAAAGCCGTTTAAAACGAACAACCTGGAGGATGTAAAATTATTTTCGGAGGAAGCGAAGCCGCACTTCACCATAACCAGGAATGGGAAATATTTTATCCGCTGCCACGTAATGGCTGATGGATTGGATCATGAATTAGCTGACAACGAAAGCCCGAGCCCTTTAATGTTTCTATTCAACCACCAGGCGTACCTGTGGAAAAATGCTGAGGTGATTGAAGTAGTCGACAAATTTTTACCCCGAGGAAAAATTGATATCGGCGTTGACGAGTGGATCAAGACCTTGCACCAGCTTGTATTGCCACTCGCAAAAGAATATAAAGTTGATTTTGACAAATCACTTGTGCAGGAAATCAAGTCGGGGGATCCCGAAGTAAAATTATTCTTACTGGAGAAAGGCGATTACCTCGTGTTTCAACCGACGTTTTCTTACAAAGGATATGAAACAAAGGCTAGAGACAGGAACGAGATCATAGTCCCTCAAGCCGACAAAGTATTGATCGTTCACCGCAATCGTGAAGCCGAACAAGCCTTCATAAAAAAACTGCAGAACCTTCATTCGAATTTTATATACCAGGAAGACACTCATGCGCTTGCATTGAAGGGGACTGACGTGCTCAGGAACAATTGGTTCTTTTTGTTTGTAGATGCTATGAACGAGATGAAGATTCCCGTGTTCGGCTTTGAGGCGTTGAAGAATTTCCGTTTTAATACGGCTAAGCCACAGACTAAGATCTTTATCAGCAGTCATACCGATTGGTTTGATGCAAAAGTGGATATTGTTTTTGGTGATCAACATGTAACCGTAGCAGAGGTAAAAAGAGCACTTGCCAACAAGCAGCAATTCGTTCAGCTCAACGATGGAACACTTGGAATCTTGCCCGAGGAGTGGATCAAGAAATATTCATTGTTATTCCGGGTAGGAGAGGGAAAAACAAATTCGCTGAAACTTTCGCGTTACCATTTAAGCGTGGTGGATGAGTTATATGAAAACCGAGACGAAACAGAACTCGTTGTTCAATTGGAAGAGAAGTATCAGCGGCTTCGGGACTTTGAGAAGATAAATAATATTCAACCACCCGATCACTTGCAAAATATACTTCGACCTTACCAGGTGGCCGGATACCAATGGTTAAATTATCTGCATGAAATAAACTGGGGAGGAATTCTTGCTGATGACATGGGCTTGGGAAAAACAGTGCAGGCTCTTTCTTTCCTGGAGCGCTATAGGGCGGTACACGGCAATTTGAAAGCCCTGGTTGTTTGTCCAACCACTCTTATCTACAATTGGGAAAATGAAATAAAGAAGTTCACACCATCATTAACCTATCGAATTCATCATGGCGGCCAACGGTCAAGGACAAAAGATGACTTCATGAATCATGATATCACCATTACGACGTACGGCACATTGAGAAGTGACATAAAGTTGTTCGTGAGTATAGAGTTCGATTACGTGATCCTCGATGAGTCACAGGCTATCAAGAATCCGTCCAGCAAAGTCACGAGGGCTGCTTCTTTACTCAATGCGAAGCACCGGCTGTGCATGAGCGGTACGCCGCTACAGAACAACACCTTTGACATCTTCGCTCAAATGAATTTTTTGAATCCTGGGATGTTGGGGACAATGGAATTTTTCAGGCAAGAATTTTCTATTCCCATAGACAAGTTCGCTGAGGAAGACAGAAAGGATCATCTGAGAAAAATTCTTTACCCCTTTATTCTGCGTCGCACAAAAGAACAGGTAGCAAAAGATCTCCCCGAAAAACAGGAGATGGTGTTGTTCTGCGAAATGGAAGACGAGCAAAGGAAAATTTATGACGCCTACCGTAACGATTTTCGCAATCAAATTTTGGGAACGATTGAAACGCAAGGAATCCAGCGTTCACAGCTTACAATTTTGCAAGGGCTGATGAAGCTACGGCAGATATGCGATTCGCCCGCCATATTGAATGAGGCTGACAAATTCGAAAATCATTCGATCAAACTGGATGAGTTGACAAGAGAGATCACAGAAAATATCGGCAACCATAAAGCGTTGATCTTTTCTCAATTTCTTGGTATGCTCGCATTGATCAGGGAAAAACTTACCGAGCTGGATGTAAAATTTGAGCACTTTGATGGAAGCACCTCCGCCCCGGACCGCGAAAAGGCAATTCAAAGTTTTCAGAATGATGAAAGCGTAAGAGTATTTCTTATCTCCTTAAAAGCCGGAGGCGTGGGCTTGAATTTGACGGCCGCTGACTATGTTTATATCGTTGATCCATGGTGGAATCCCGCCGTTGAGCAACAGGCCATTGACCGCACTCATCGCATCGGCCAAACAAAAAACATATTCGCCTACCGCATGATCTGCAAGGATACGATTGAAGATAAGATCCTTCAGCTACAGGAAAAGAAACGTTTGCTCGCTAAAGAACTGATCGCCGACGATGCTACGTTTGTTAAGACGCTTACAAGGGAAGACGTCGAATACCTGTTTAGCTAGTTGTTATTCAGCCTTTATACATACCTTTTTGCAGATTTTAGCGTTATTAACTGATAGCCGCAGCGTTATCGCGGCTTCATCGCGTCCAACCCTATGAAGAAAACTTTACCAATACTTATTGGCTTATTTTGCTTCACTGGCATTGCAACGGCACAAGCTCCTATTGGCTCAATAAAGGGAAAAATCATTGATACGGTTGCCAGGCAACCTTTGAGCGAGGCTACTGTCGCCATTCTTCGCAAAAAAGATTCTTCACTGGTTACGTACACGCTTTCAAATAAACTTGGGCAATTTGAAATAAAGTATCTCGATACAGGCGACTATCGCGTGTTTGTTTCCTTCCAGGGTTATCAAACCTTCAAAAAAGCGTTTGCAATAATACCCAACAAAAGATCAATTGATTTTGGCGACATTAGGATGGCAAAAGAATACAAGTTGCTTGGAGAGGTAGTGGTTAGTGACGATGCGCCGATCAAAATAAAAAATGATACCATAGAATTCAAGAGTCAGGCTTTTAGAACCAAGCCCAACGCGATGGTGGAGGATTTGTTGAAAAAAGTGCCTGGTATGCAAGTGGATAAAGACGGTGCAGTGAAAGCCCAGGGCGAGCAAGTGCAAAAGATCTATGTAGATGGGAAGGAGTTTTTTGGAACGGACCCCAAGCTTGCCACTAAGAATCTCACTGCTGACATGGTAGAAAGCGTACAGGTGTTTGATGACATGAGTGACCAGGCAAAATTTACAAAGATCGATGACGGTAGCAGGCAAAAGGCCATCAATATAAAACTCAAAAAAGAGAAACGGAAGGGCTACTTTGGAAGAATTTTGGCAGGCGTCGGATCCGACGATCGATATGAATTCAATGGTAGTCTTAACCATTTTAACGGAGACCAGCAATTATCTGTTCTTGCTAACGCAAATGACATAAACAAACAGGGCTTCTCATTCTGAGATATCATTGCCGCGACCGGAGGATACCAAGGAATAGGGAATGTAGGAACAAAGGCGGCATTGGATGGTGTGCAAGTGATGGGGACCAGGGGAGGTTTTGGAATGTTTGGAAATAGTTCCTTTGCCGGGGGCATCAATCGATCCATTTCGACTGGCTTTAACTATAATAACTACGTAACGCCCAAACTTAGGCTGGGTGCCAATTATTTCTTCTCAAACACAAACAACGTTACCGAGAAGGATGTTTTCAGGCAAACATTCTATCCAGGTGACTCAACCACTGAGCTGCATCAGAATTATCTTTCCAATGGCTCCAATCAAAATCACAGGTTTAATATAAGGTTGGAATACCTGATAGATTCCATGAACTCTATTCTTTACACCCCGAGCCTGAATGTGCAGCACTCAGAAATCTCCGCGGAGGACACTTCATCTACTTACGCAATGAGTCCATCGAAGAAATATTTAGCCATTGCTGGAGCTACGTTTAATGTTAGCGACAGAAGCGGCCTAAATCTTAATAACAATCTTTTGTTTCGCCATAGATTCAGAAAGGCTGGAAGATCGTTTACAATAGGATGGTCGAACGTCTATGCGCAAAGCGACGTGAATGCTTTGTATAAGTCGCTAAATAATTTTTATGACACCGATACTTCTGATTCCCCTGACCGAATAATTGACCAAAACCAAAACGCACGACAAAAAACATACACGTATAACAATGTGGTGAGTTCATCGTACACTGAACCACTTGGGAAGGACAAATTACTTGAACTTAACTACGCCTACACGCACAGCGAGAACACCTCAGACAAATCCACTTATGATTTTGATTCCACGTCTGGTAAATACGAAATTGTCAATCTTGCACTAACAAACTATTTTAGGAACATATTTGAGGCTAACCGGGTTGGTATGAATTTCCGCATGCAAAAGAAACAATTTAACTACCAGCTGGGAACCGCGGTGCAGTTTTCAACCTTAGAAAACGAAACTTATTTTTTCACAACAGGTAAAGATTCTCTTATACGGACCCAGTACAGAAATTTCTTTCCAACGGCGAACTTCAACTACCAACTTAACCGGAGCAAGAGTTTTCGGTTGAGATACAACGGAAGGACTAACCAACCCACAATTCCGCAATTGCAAAACGTACTTGATCAGTCAAATCCCTTACAATGGCGAATGGGCAATCCCGAACTCAAACAAGAATTTAACCATAATGTCAACGCGACATATAATTCTTTTGATGTCCTGACATTCAAATTTCTTGCAGCCAATTTTAGTTTCAACACGACATCAAACAAGATTGTCAATAGTACAGATTCTGTCACAAAGGGGATTGAGCTTATCCACCCGGTGAACCTAAATGGTGCCTTGAACACTTCTAGCTTTGTCACATTGGGACTGCCATTCAAGAACGACAAATTAAAAGGGTCAAGCATCAATTTTACCAATTCCATTTCCTATGTCAGGGATGTAAGCTTGCTCTATAAACAAAAGAATATAGGAAAAACAATTACGATTACTCAAGGAGCCGGGATCAACTTCGACTTGTTAAATGAAAGACTTGACCTGGGAGTAAACGCCAGCCTCTCTTACTATAATGTGAGGTATTCTGTAAATACCTCCCTTAGCGAAAACTATTTTACACAGGCATACTCCGCCGATTTTTCGTTAACGCTCCCTGGAAATATCATCGTGGGTTCGGATTTCGATTATTATGTGAACTCCGGCAGAGCAGATGGTTTCAATCAAAGCCTTCCACTATGGAATGCTTCCATCGCCTTGCAATTTTTAAAGAATAAAAACGCAGAGCTAAAATTCTCGTGTAATGACATCTTCGATCAAAATCAAACGATCAATCGCGTAGCATACGACAACTACATTGAGGATACAAGGACAAATGTTATCCGCCGCTATTTTATGATTGGGTTGCTTTTTAATCTAAATAGAGTGGGTAAGAATGTTAACCCCCAACAACACATGTCACTCCCCAAACAGATTGAACGCGCTTTACGAAATCTTCGCTTCGCTAACTAAAACAAAAACGCCCCGATGCCGGGACGTTCCTGATTGGGTTAGTAAGTAAAAGAGTTAATGGGCTCTTTTGCGATTATGATCATACCCATGTGCAGCAGGTGATGACCCTGATA
>VBAU01000583.1 GCA_005883855.1 Bacteroidota bacterium | reverse complement strand
GACCAAGAAGAGGGGAGAATGCCCTGATTGTGAGACCACCAGTACAAAGCCAGAGGAGGAAGCATGAAGATATTATAAGTTGAGAGTAGTAACCGTTGATTCGTTTTGACTGAAAGGATCAAAGGCTTCAAAGGTGCTTTCACAGATGAATTTACGGTACAACAACCTTTTATTATTAATGAATACTGTTGGACGGAATAACCGGAAAGGCTATCTATCTATCACTTTGTTACCAAATCATGTATATAAACTTTATATACATTTCAAATATTTGACCTTCTATAGCTCGATTTGGGTTTGAGCAAATATCCAGAGACCCTGGTTTGGGTTTGACAAGGCAAGCTCGAATATTTGAAGCCGAATATTCGAACATTTGACGTCGATTACTCCCTTACCGTCATGAGCAACCCGACTAAGAAGCACTTTTTCTTCAATCGACGATTTTACCTCAAAGTTCATCGAAATCAATGGTAATCCATCTATTTTATATGTTACTGATTGCACTAGAACACACCACGATACTCAAATCAACGAAATCATGAAAATCACAAACTCTTCGTCCTGCCACGTCATTAACCCCTGAAATTCTTCTTTTCAGTCCAAATTCATCAAATCTTCTGCATCCATCCTATCAATCACACCATCGATGAGTCCAGACAACAACCAGTTATGCAAACACTCCACCGATTCAACCGATTCAGTAGAAAGGCGATTTCGACGGTCTCTCAACGTCAACTTGGCACTTGACGTCAGTACACGATTTCAAAGTAATACCTGCTAAAAACTCTCTCCACTTCTGCTGACATCGAAGGGATAGAGTACAACTCATATGCCATCCTTGCCAATGTCGGATATACCATTTCGTTCGCTTTCCACCACGCTATGATATCGAACGTCCAGTTCGCCTCCTGTGTCGATAAAGTTAACTTTGATGAGTTCAAATATCGTTCGAGTTCATCCTGTACATCCTCCTCCTTCCCAAAGCGATGCCCTAAGATGTCAAAGTCGTCGTCCACCTTCCTCTTCTTGTTACTTTGTTGAGAATCCACGGTTGACGACGATGTGCCAGCGTCGTCGTCAACGCGAAATTCTTTGTACATTGCTTCGGTCTTCCTCTTCACCCCGGGGTGATGTTTTTTATTCCAATGGTGAAAGAAATACTTGTATTTCTGCCTGGGGTCTAGTACCATTGCAACAATGTATGCCTCTGTCTTGTCAGTTAACTCGTAGTACTTTGAGAAGAGTCCGTGAGCGTGGTCGATGCAGGTTGCTAGGTGGCTCAGTTTCTGGTTTTTCTTCTTCTCGTCTGGTTTCTCGATATTGTACTTCTCCCTCGTCTTCTCTAATACTTCTAGAAGCATATCGAAGCCCCAGAGGACTGATCCGATCGAGCCGAGTGGTGTATTCTTCTCTTGTCCCATTTTCGTCAATAACCTGAACGGCTTCAAAAGCATGGTAACCTACTTTGTCAGATTAAAGTTATTGTAATGTAGTACTGCATCCAAATCAAGCTAATCTTGTTCTGTCAATCGATCCTCTTCAAGTTCTTTGATACCACGACAATACATGTCAAGATGAACACGATTTTCGAGGGCATAATCGACCATGTCCATGACACTACCCCAACGGGTGTCATTATCCATCACAGGTACCTTCAACTTCTTTTGTGCTTCTTTCTGTAGCTCGTGCCTGACAATAGAGTACCCCTCCCGTCGTTGTGGACTACCACCTCCACTTTTTTTTCGCATATTCTCGCTTCTCTTCCTCTGTCACGCCTGTCGTCGCTGGATATTCCTCCAACTCCTTCACTTTGGGGCCGAAAAGCAGACCTTTGACGGCAATCTGCATCTCATGGGCGAAGCAGCGTAGTCGGCGTTTTTCAGGTTCGAATCCGTCGTATCCGTCATCACGTAAATGGTGATCGAGGAAATCGAGGGATGTATCGTTATTCGTTGCATTGTCACCGACATAGTATCCGAACCGGGTGTGGATATCGTATTCCTTCATTACAGAGTATACCACATTCGCAATATTCTCCCCAGTGTGCTCCCCATGTACTTCTCGTATCGCTAATAATGCTGTTTTGACTTTATAGTCCTCCGCCGTCCAGTGAGCAACAATCGCAATCATCGCCTTGTGGTTTGGTGATGTCCAGAGGTCGTACGATATATGGATTCGTGATCGAGCGAGCGACAGACGTTCATTGATGGTTACTTTGGCCGTTTCGAAGTACTTGGTAATGTCTCGACAGGTTGTCTTTGCTGACATGAGTGCATTCTTTGATCTTGGGTCTAGATATTCGAATATCTTGTGAAGGGCTTCGGATTCGGTCTCATTGAATGAGTGACGACGTTCAACAATCCATTCGACGATCAGTTTGCGCAAGACATCAAGCCGAATTGGTGGTCTTCGGTAATTGTCGAGAGTGGACTGTTTTATATCCTTTGTTGCTTTGGGGTCGGGTATTCCATGGTCCGCGTTGAGATGATCTCGTTGATTTGTAGTTGCTTTTCCAGACATGGCATAACTTCGTGGACAGTAGTTACACAGCCATCGATCCTCCCCGTCATGAACAACCTTCGTCCCATGGCCCCAAATA
>VBAU01000155.1 GCA_005883855.1 Bacteroidota bacterium | reverse complement strand
CGCCATCCTTATCGCAATCAAATAACAAAACGGCCACGTCCTCAAAATCGATGAACTGCTCTATACTTTTTTCTTCTTTCTTTTGAAAGCTTCCATCTTTCTTCTGCAGATACAATTGACCGGGATGTCCCGCGGTACCTCCAATAAAAACATCGTCAAGCCCGTCCCCATCTACATCTCCTACTGCAGCCTTTGGTCCCTCCCTCGCATGCATTCTTGGAATATTTCTCTCATAAAAAAACTCTACATAGTCATCTTCGGTGTGCTTCTCAAAACTTGTCTTGACGCTATCAAATACTGTATTGCTGACAGCCGCATTTTGTAACGGCGAAGGAGGATATCTCTTCTCCTCACTTTCTTTTAATTTGTAAACCTTGTTGATCGCAGGATGGAAATACTTCGAAATGGATCGATCAGGCCATTGAATAATCATTGAGTCGATTTTAGTAGCGTTCCCGAGACCGATGATAACTTTATAATCCATCGACGACTGAAATCCACGACCGGGCATTACTTCACGAGTTAGGACCTGGGCTCCCCTGTAGATTTTTATTGTGCCTCCTACTGCATACTTATTTTTTTCATCACCTTCCAATGAAACTCCTATATAACTGTTGTGATTGACTTCCCGGGAATTGTTTCTATAAATAAATGCAGGTTGGTTTACATTATTTATCACCAGGTCCAGGTCACCATCATTATCGAGGTCGCCATAAGCAGCACCGTTTGAAAAAGATGGCTGCGTAATTCCCCAGCCTACGCCGGCGTCCTTGAATGAAAGATTTCCCTTATTTTGGTAAAGCTTATTCAGAACATGAATAGAGGGCATTTTGTCAATGATCACCTGCAGATCTTCTTTCTTTCCGGTTGCAATCATTTTCTCCATGATGTCATTGGCAGAAAAATCAAGAAAGTCCTGGTTAATGAGATCATGGTAAATGCCGTTACAAACGTAGATATCCAAAAGACCATCGTTGTCCGCATCAAACATCAATCCACCCCAACTCCAGTCGGTGGCTGACACGCCAGTATAGTTTGCAACATCCGCAAACGTTCCATTCTTTTTATTGAGCTGTAAGGTGTTTTGAAAATATTGATGATAAAAACCATTTTGTTGTTTTAAACGGTACACGTTGATATCTTCAAACGATAATGTTGTTTTCATTCGATAATCATCTCCGGGTAGCATGTCAGTGGTAAATATATCAGTATATCCATCATTGTTGATATCCCCAAAGTCAGCGCCCATTGACGCCAGACTCGTATGCTGCATGCACTGTTCAAGCTCGTCTTTAAAAGTTCCATTCTTTTGATTAATGTACAAATAGTCTCTCTCAAAATAATCGTTCGAAACGTACACGTCGGGATAGCCATCATTATTTACATCGCCAACTGTCACGCCCAGGCCAAAACTGATAAGGCTTCCATGAATACCTGCCTGTTTCGTTACTTCAGTGAAATGCCCATTGTCGTTTCGCAATAAATGATCGCCACCACCCTTCCATACCGCAGCCACGGGCCAATCGGCATCGGGCAAATCTCTCTGATTCGCATAGTTCAAACTATTGGGCGAGATGGGACTGTTATCGATGATAAAACAATCCAGGTCCCCATCCAGGTCGTAATCAAAAAAACTTACTTGTGTTGTGTATCCCGGGTCATCCAGACCATATTGTGCCGCGGACTCGGTGAAAGTGAGATCGTGGTTGTTGATGAACAACTGGTTTTTTCGCAACGATGGATTGTCCATGCTCCCTGCATTGCAAACATAAATGTCGAGCCATCCATCGTTATTGATATCCGCCATTACCACACCGGTACTCCATTGCTTTTTATCGCGGAAACCTGCTTTGTCAGAAATATCTTCGAACTTGAAATTTCCTTTGTTAAGATAAAGCTTATTACTGCCCTGGTTGGCGGTAAAAAAAACGTCAGCAAGGCCGTCATTGTTGATATCGCCAATCGCCACTCCACCGCCGTTGTAAAAATTTCTGTAGTTAAGAATATTCAACTCTTTTGTGTCATGCACCGTGTTGCTGAAACGAATGCCTGTATTGTCCATTAAGGTGAACAGCGTTTTCGCGCTCTTTTTATGGCATGAGAAAATACCAATGAGTAATATGGAGAAAAAAAGTCGCCTCAATCAGGTCATTTTTTCGATTCATTCAATTGATACAACACCGGATATTCATTGTTCTGCAGAAACAACAGGAACTTTTTTCCCCCGCTATTGATTTCTGCGATGTCTCTCATTTCACCCCTTAATTTCAGGCCGGTGTGTGATGCGTCCTCCCATGTAAATCCTCCCCTGCCGTTGTTGATGAGCAAATCCCCTGTGCTCGCGTCTAATCGTTCAAACTGAGGAAGAAACCCAAATTGGTTTCCGCCTATCACAAGATCGATATGACCGTCGCTATTTACATCCATGCAATGAATCACGTTAACACAGGAAAGCTGTTCCATTGGCGGCAACCTTTGCACTTTGAATTTGCCATGACCATCGTTTATAGCAACGCATGAACTCGGATAGTTAAGTTCTTTGACGACAGACTTACTCAAAAGGTCTCCCGGAAATAACTCCTGGATGGGTTTCTTTGAATAGGCTTCGTTTTTTAGATTTGCCTTTTTGATGGAAGGAAGCTGATCCTCCATGTCTTTCTTCAAGAAGACAGGCATGTCTTTTCCGTCGACCGTATAGGTCATGATCTTCTCGACACTGTTGTTCTGGTCGTAATCATTTATCCATAATTTGACCGGCTTTTTTTCGCTTGGTTGCAAATAAAAGTTTTCGCCGATATTGCCAAGGATCAAATCCGCTTTTCCATCACCATTTACATCCGCAGCTGAAACGGTTTGCCACCATCCAAACAAATTTTGTAACCCAGTGTTTTTTTGCTCCTCAAATTTGTCAGCCGCTTTATCGAATGCGAATATTCTTGGGGCCATCCATTCTCCGGCAATGATCAGTTCCTTTTGAGCATCTCCCAACAGGTCTGCCCAAACCGCGCCACATACCATTCCTATGTTTGCGATGTCAGGATTTTTTGTTTTGGCTACATCTCTGAAATGCCCCTGGCCGTCGTTGACAAAAAGAAAACTTTCAGGCGTAACACCATATAACCTGGGAAAGCTTCGTGACCCAACAAACAAGTCAGGGTAGCCGTCACCATTGAAATCATTTGCAATAGCGACTGAAATGTTCAGTCCCGTATTTGGAAATGCGGCATCGTCCAGAGTAAAATTTCCTTTGCCATCATTCTTGAATAAACGGAGCTGCAACTCCCGATTATTCGCGGCTGAATTGTTCCCGCCGGGACAAACCAGGAGATCAAGGTCTCCATCGTGATCACAGTCAAAAAACAGAACTGCAACATCCTCGAAATCCATAAATTGTTCAAATGCTCTCTCTTCTCTTTTTATAAATTCTCCGCCAGGGGTTTGCAGATACAACTGACCCGGATGCCCCGGTGTGCCGCCAATAAATACATCATCCAGGCCGTCACCGTTTACATCACCCACTGCTGCTTTTGGACCCTCCCGTGAAAGCATTCGCGGGATATTGCGTTCCGTGTAAAAATCGGTAACATCATTTTCCTCATGTTTTTCAAAGTTGTTTTTTACTGCCGAGAAAAATGTTGGTTCGTGTTGAGCAGAATCCTGCATCAAATTACCTTGCGCAGGTTGGTGAATGATATGAACCTCGTTAGCGGCAATATTTTGAAATTTTGAAAACGTTCTGTCTGGCCAGGTTATCAGCACCGAATCGATTAGCGTTACTTTACCAAGCCCAATGATAATTTTATAGTCCACTGACGATTGAAAACCCCGGCTTGGTACCAATTCTCTTGTAAAGATTTCTCCACCCGCAAACAATTTTATTTTACTGCCAATGGCAAAACTGTTTTTCCCCCGGCCTCGCAGGGAAAAGCCTACGTAGTTATTGTGATTGATTTCACGGGCATTGTTTTTATAAATGAAGGCAGGTTGATTTTCATTATTCACCACCAGGTCGAGGTCACCATCGTTATCCAGGTCGCCATAAGCAGCGCCGTTCGAGAAGCTGGCTTGAGTAAAGCCCCAGGTTGAACCAATGTCCGTAAATTTTAGATTACCATTGTTCCGATAAACTTTGTTTGGAAGGGGTGTTCTTGGAATTTGTTTCAACAATTGATCAACTTCTCTTTTCTTACCGCTCAAAACCATTTTATGATACGTCTCATCGGCAAAAAAATTCATGAAGTCAAGATTGGTAACGTCCCTATTTACTCCATTGCAAACATAGATATCATTCCATCCATCATTGTCCATGTCAAACATTAAGGCGCCCCAGCTCCAGTCGGTAGCGCACACTCCGCTGTAATTGGCAATGTCTTTAAACATCCCATTCTTGTTGTTTAGCTGCAAACAGTTTTGAGTGTATTGATAATAAAAGCCCGATTTCAACTTAGCATTGAACAAGTCGATATTATCAAATGCTCCCGTGGTTTTCAACCGGTAGTCATTCAAGGGCAGCATATCGGTGGTAAACAAATCAGGATACCCGTCATTATTTATGTCGGCGATGTCAGCACCCATCGAAGAGAAGCTGGTGTGCTGCATCCAATCTTCGAGCTCGTCTTTAAAAGTGCCATCTTTTTGATTGATGTATAAGTAATCTCGTTCGTAAGAATCATTTGAAACAAACACGTCGGGGTATCCATCTCCATTTATGTCTCCTACCGACACACCCAAGCCAAAACTGATGAGCGTGCCATGAATGCCTGCTTGTTTTGTTACCTCTACAAAATGTCCATTGTCATTCCGAAACAAATGATCGCCGCCGCCTTTTAGAAAATCAGCAACAGGCCATTCTTTTTCGGGAAGGTCGCGACGATTGGAAAACTCCAACTGGTTTACAGGAACTGGACTGTTGTTGATCATGAAACAATCCAGGTCGCCATCCATGTCGTAATCAAAAAAAGAGACTTGCGTAGTGTAGGCAGATATGTCCAGGCCGTATTGCGCGGCTGATTCTGTAAATGTTAAATTATGATTGTTGATGTATAATTTGTTCTTTCGATTGCCAGTACTCATATGCCCGGATGAACAAACATAAATATCCAGCCAGCCATCGCCATTCACGTCAGCAAAAACAACTCCTGTGTTCCATTTGTCATCTTTAATAATTCCGGCGCGTTCACCGATGTCATCGAATTTAAAATCCCCTTTGTTGAGATATAATTTATTTGCTCCCGCGTTTGATGTTAGAAAAATATCTGGTAGCCCGTCATTATTGATATCGCCGATCGCTACGCCTCCTCCATTATAAAAATTTCGAAAAAGGAAACTGTTGTCTTTGCTGCCATCTTCAACATCATTTTGAAAATTGACGCCTGTGTTTTCCACCAACTCAAACAAGGGTCTTTCCTGTTTCCTGTCTTTACAAGACGACAAAATGATCAATACAACCACCACAGTCACCAGGCGCATGTTCATTATAGTTAATCAGGGGGCAAGTTCAAAAAAGAAAGGTCATTTTTCACAATGACCTTTCAGAAATTTATTTTAAAATATCGATTGCTCTCTAGTAGCCTGGGTTTTGCTTCAAATTCGGATTAGCTATTACTTGGGCTGAAGGTATTGCAAACAATAAGTATTTAGGATCGTCGGTAGGTTTCAACGCCCACGGTTTCAAAAACACGCCAAAGCGAATGAGGTCCTGTCTTCTCCAGCTCTCCCAATACATTTCGCGGCCTCTTTCAGCAAGCAATGTGTTGGGATCGGCAACGTTGGCCGTATTTGCGAGCGTGATGGTGCCAACCCATGGCGTTGCATTTCTTGCTACCCTTAATTGATTAACCAACAACAAAGCCCCGGCTTGATCGGGTGTTGATTGGCGAAGTTTTGCCTCGGCAACCATTAACAGAACATCCGCATAACGAAATATTTGCAACTGATTATGTTGAATACCGCCGTTGTAGGCCGTGTAGTCAGGAGGATACTTCACGATGCGAATACCTGTGCGTTCCAAAGTATTTACGTCTGTTTCAACAAGACTAACCTGTGGCATGAACGTCAAAGGATTTC
>VBAU01000586.1:1439-2153 GCA_005883855.1 Bacteroidota bacterium | reverse complement strand
CCACAGCGGCTTCCCCATCACTTACTCCATCCCCGATTCCATCTCCAGCAGCAACGTCTCCGGCGGCATCTCCCGTGATCCCCGCCGAGCTACCTGCTCGAATTCCGACTCCTCCACGTAATCGTTCGTCCGGTCTACGCAAAATCGCTCCCATATCATATAAGGGAATGATTGCGCAAGCCTTTTCAGCTGTGGTAGACCCACGTTCATATAGTGAGGCGATGAATGACAAGAATTCGAAGCAGTGGGAGGCTGCAATGGCTGCAGAGATTGCATCCATTGTGAAAAACGATTGTTGGGAGTTGGTTTCCCCTCCTAAGAAAGGGAAAGTGGTTGGATCGCGATGGGTTTACAGATTGAAGGACGGTGATCTATTTAAGGCAAGGTTTTGTGCAAAAGGATTCACTCAACATTGGGGTGAAGATTACGACGAAACCTATGCCCCGGTAGCAAAGTACACTTCGATACGGACCTTAATCGCCCTTACGGCAGGACGAAGGTTCAAAGGAAAGAGAATCCACCAAATGGACGTGAAAACGGCGTTTTTATACAGCAAGCTAATGGAAACGGTTTATGTACGTCAACCTGAAGGATTCGAAGTCGAAGGGAAGGAGGATTGGGTGTATCGACTGAAGAAATCGCTGTATGGATTAAAACAGTCATCCCGTACATGGTACAGGACTATCACACCAGTTCTCCAAGAATTCGGCTTTG
>VBAU01000586.1:0-1417 GCA_005883855.1 Bacteroidota bacterium | reverse complement strand
CAGTATCTTCGTGTTGACGAAGAATGGTTGTACGATATACATTGCGCTGTATGTCGATGATTTATTGATCATCTCGGAAAATGATGATCATTTGGCGGAGATTAAGAGGGGTTTGACCGAGAAATTTGAGATGAAGGATATGGGTGTAGCCAGGAAATTCCTTGGGATGGAAATTGAATACGGCGATAACGGGTCGATCAAAATTCATCAGGAACAATACATCCAGGGTTTATTGAAGCGTCACGGCATGCGGGATTGCAATCCAGTCACCACACCACTTGACACGTCCATTAAACTCACGAAGACGACAGACGCTGAAGCTACGGCGGATCCGAAGGAATATCAGTCCATTGTCGGAGGCCTTATGTTTGCAGCAATAGTTACAAGACCGGATATTATGTGTGCGGTTGGTCAATTATCTCAATTTAGCAGCAACCTGTCCTCAAAACACCTCCTTGCAGCAAAGCGAGTTTTATGGTATCTCAAGGGTATGAGCAAACTTGGCATAACATATTCGCCACCAGCTACGCACCTTGTTGGTTATTTGGATGCAGATTGGGCAGGGGATATAAATACAAGATGGTCAACAACTGGTTATGTGGTGATGTTAAACCACGGTGCGATTGCGTGGAGAAGTAGGCGGCAGGTGACTGTCGCGCTGTCCACCATGGAAGCGGAGTACATGGCAATTACAGAGGCAGCAAAGGAGCTGAAATGGATGCGTCAATTCCTAGCGGAATTGGGATGTGACGACCATAGGTCAGCGACGGTCCTGAAATCAGATAACCAAGGGGCGATTGCATTGGCAAAGAACCCGGTTAGTCATTCAAGGGCCAAACACATTGATCTTCGTCATCATTTCATCAGGGATGCAATTGAGGACAAGATTATCTGGTTGGAGTACATTCCTACAGTCGAGATGACTGCGGATAGCCTTACAAAGGCGTTGTCACGGCAAAAGCATGTGAATTGCTTGAACCAGATGGGAATGGTCACTTAGGACCAGTGGGAGTGAACCTCGAGTGTTTGATGGTTTATTTGGAGCACGGAATAGTGCCTTTAATGTATTCGCACATGGATATCAATTTGGAATGTTGGATATCAAGATTGGAGGATAATTTTGGATTATTTCCTATTTCGGTAATTGCAATGGCATCACCATTTTGTGATTTGAGGATTAGGCCTTAAAAAGCGAGTGGGAGTGTTGAAGGGAGTGCGCTATTTTAAGGGTTCGTTAGGGTACGTATAAAACAGTCACACCCGTATTATAATTTTTCACGTAGCTTTTTCAATTCGACTTATTCGAGGCTAAACGATCGTTCACTATCTAAAGACACCCTATATTTCAACAGAATCTGTGGTTATTCAAGTATTTAAGATTCTATGGCTCATTTTTACAAAGATTTGTTGTTGAAAT
>VBAU01000154.1:1168-8226 GCA_005883855.1 Bacteroidota bacterium | reverse complement strand
GAGATCCTGAAAAAAATGGATAAGGGAGGCACGCAATCTGCGGCGCAGATCCGTTCATTTGCCGCTCGCATGGCAAAGTTTGACATCATCCCTGAATACTCTTTTGTCCTCGGCACTCCTGCTGATACGCCAGAGCAGGTAATGAACCAGATTGATCAGGATATTGCTTTTATCAAAGAAATAAAATCGATCAACCCCAAGACCGAGATCATCATCTATGTTTACAGTCCTGTACCCACAGAGGGATCCGAAATGTATGACCGGGTCTTGAAAACTGGATTTCGTTTTCCCGAGCAACTGGAAGATTGGATCCGTCCCCAATGGGAATCGTTTGATCTGCGCAAAAATCCTCTCACTCCGTGGCTCACGCCTGAGATGAACGATAAGATCAGAGATTTCGAGACCGTCCTGAATGGATATTACCCAACAGTATCCGATGTCAGGTTGACCAAATTCAAACGAAACTTTTTGCGTGGATTAGCATCGCTCCGCTATCGCTCGGGGTTATATTGGAAACCTTACGAGCTGAAAGCGCTCCAGATTTTGTGGAAATATCGCCAACCGGAAATTGAAGGATTTTAAAAATGAAGACGGCCATCAAATACATCGTGGGAACTACCTGGCAACCATTGCTGAAAAAATATCTTGCCAAAACAAGAAGTTATTCCTATCAAAACATTCGCCTGCAGGTCCCTTCTTCCGTTTTTCATCCCGGATTTTTTTTTAGTACGCACTTGTTACTTGATCAAATAAAAAAGTTCCCGCTTGAAAACAAAAAATTGCTGGAACCTGGCGCAGGCAGCGGCCTGATTTCAATCTATGCTGCTCAACGTGGTGCCGTGGTCACAGCAACGGATATCAATGCAACCGCTATAAAATCTTTATACCATAATTGTAAAGCGAACAACGTTAGGCTAACTATCATCGAATCGGACCTCTTTGAGCGTCTCAGGCCGCAGGCGTTCGACATCATTGCGATCAATCCTCCCTATTATAAAAAACAGCCGCAGTCTTTCGCTGATTATGGATGGTTCTGCGGTGAAAACGGGGAATATTTTGAAGCATTATTTGCTGGCCTGAGAAATTATATGCATAGCGAAACAATGGTGCTCATGGTCCTGTGTAATGGTTGCGACATAAAAATGATAGACAGACTGGCCAAGGAAAATGGCTACAGTATGCAGGCTATTTACACAAAGAAGAATGTGTTAGAAACGAATTTCATTTACCGAATTCAATTGAGGAAATGATAAAAGTAGCGAATCAGTTTGAAGAAACTTACCTCGCGCTACGGCGCAAGGAGGGCCGTGTGTATTCCGATGAAGAAGTGAGATCGCTTCCAACCATTGACACCTCACATCCACATTTTGCAGAATGGCGAATAAGAAAAGATTCCTGCGACAAGCTCACGCGATACCTCAGCAAGAAGAATCAAAACTTGAAAGTCCTTGAGGTCGGCTGTGGCAACGGTTGGCTCTGCTCGCAACTGTCAAGGATTGAAAAAAGCAAGGTAACAGGGCTTGACATTAACAAAACGGAACTATTGCAGGCACAAAGAATTTTTGGGAATATCGATAACCTTGAATTCTTAATGGGCGGCATCGGGGATGAAAGAATTCAGTCGAGGAAATTTGACATTATCATTTTTGCTGCTTGCATCCAGTACTTCCCGTCATTTGACGAGATCATTTCATCGTGTTTGCAAATGCTAAATGCAAATGGAGAAATCCATATTCTCGATTCACATTTTTATTCGTATTCCGAAAAAGCTGCCGCGAGAGATCGGTCGGAAGAATATTTTGAATCGATGGGATTTTCGGAAATGAACCAACATTATTTTCATCATGAAGTGCAGCAATTGGAGAAATATAATTTCAAGATACTCTACCATTCTTCGTGGATCAGGCGAATTTTCAGCAGAGACAAAAACCCTTTTCCATGGATATGTATAATGAGGCGTAATTAGATGCAGGTTCAATCATTATATCGAAGTTTTCAACGCTACCGCACGCTAACGACCGACGTTATCAGCTCGCTGCCGATCGTGATCCTGATGCCTCACAGCGCCTGCAATTGTCGCTGCGTGATGTGTGATATCTGGAAGGACAATCAAAACCTGCGGCAGCTTACCGAAGAGGACGTTCGCGAATTGCTTGTTACGCTAAAAAAATTTGGAACGCGACAAGTGGTGATGTCGGGTGGCGAAGCGTTGTTAAATCCAAAATTCTTTAAACTCTGCGAGATACTTCACAACCAAAATATAAAAATCTCTGTGCTTTCAACCGGCCTGGCGCTGAAAAAAAACGCAGAACAAATATTGCGCTGGGTGGATGACGTGATCGTTTCTTTAGATGGTAACGAAGATATCCATGACCGAATCCGCAACATCCCGCAGGCATACCAAAAATTGAAGGAAGGAGTGCAAGTGATCAAAGCGATCGAACCTCAATTTAAGATCACGGGCAGGTCGGTCATTCATAAATTGAACTTCAGGCAATGGCCTTCGATCATCGACGCCGCGATGGAGATCGGACTGGATCAAATTAGTTTTCTTCCAGCGGATGTCAGCAGTCATGCGTTTAATCGCGAGATATTGTGGAGCGAGTCCAGGCAACATGAGATCTTGTTGGATGAAGCTGACTTGCCCGAACTTAACCTGGCAGTTGAAAACGTTATCCGGAATTATCACCGCGAACTGGAATCACATTTTATTGCAGAATCACCCGAGAAACTGAGGAAGATCTATACTTATTACGCGGCCTTCTACCGACACAATCCGTTTCCATACAAAAAATGTAATGCCCCATGGGTATCGACCGTCATTGAGGCAGATGGAACCGTGCGGCCATGTTTTTTTCATGCGCCCATTGGAAATATCAAACAACATTCGCTGGAGGAAATCTTAAATAGTGAGGAAAGCATTCGCTTCAGGAAACAACTTAACATAGATACAGACAGCACGTGTAAGACATGCGTTTGCTACCTGAATCTGAGACCAGGAGCAAACATTTGAATTTATGAATAGAATATTATTCACCCATTCCTATTTCCTTCGCTTTGATCCAAAGCAATGGGCGGTCGGGCAACCTTATGCACCTCTCGGGACATTGTATGCCGCCTCTGTGATGCGAGAGAATGGTTATGATGTATCGGTATATGATACCATGTTTTCAGAAACGCCGCAGGAGATCATTCCAGTCCTCGAAAATTACAAGCCAGATTTTTTTGTTATTTACGATGATGGCTTTAACTATCTCACGAAGATGTGCCTCACCAATATGCGCGAGGCGGCTTTCCGGATGATCAAGCTGGCGAAGCAAAGAGGTTGCACCGTGATCGTATCAAGTTCGGATTCGACTGATCGGTTCGAAGAATATCTAAACCAGGGAGCGGATTTTGTCCTGATCGGTGAAGCTGAGATGTCTTTGCTGGAGCTGGTGAATGCGCTCAAGAATGGACAAAACGATCTATTCTCGATCCAGGGAATTGCCCTGAAACACTCAGCTGCACCCGGAGCGCTTGCGCCGGCTGTGACAAAAACTGCGCGACGGTCTGTGATCAGGGACCTTGATAGTATACCATTTCCCGCCTGGGACTTGGTTAACATGGAGCCTTATCGAAAAATGTGGATGAAGCACAAAGGGTTTTTCTCGATGAACATGGGCACTACGCGGGGATGTCCTTTCAAATGTAATTGGTGCGCCAAACCTATCTATGGAAATCGGTATAATTCCAGGTCGCCGGAAAACGTCGTTCGGGAATTAAAAATGCTCAAAGAAAAATTTCACTTCGACCACATCTGGTTTTGCGATGACATCTTTGGCCTGAAGCCCGGATGGGTGCATGCTTTCGCCGACCTGGCTGAAAGGGAAAAATTAAAACTCAGGTTTAAAATACAAGCGAGAGCAGATCTTTTATTGCAGGAGGAATCTATTAAAGATCTCGCGCGGGCAGGTTGCGAAAATGTTTGGATGGGCGCCGAAAGCGGGTCGCAAAGAGTTTTAGATGCGATGGATAAAGGCACGACGGTGTCCCAGATCTACCAGGCGACACGGCTGTTAAAGGAACATGGAATTCATCCATCGTTCTTTATCCAATTTGGTTATTTGGGGGAAACAAAGGATGACATCAGGAAAACGATTCGAATGATCAATGAGTTGCTACCTCATGAAATTGGAATCTCGGTCTCGTATCCTTTGCCCGGGACTTTGTTCTATGAAAGGGTGAAGGCCGACCTTAAAGAAAAAACCAATTGGACCGACTCTGACGAGTTAGCTCTAATGTTTAGAAATACATACCAGCCGGCGTTTTACAAACAACTTCACGGCTACGTTCACAAGACTTACAGGACGCATATTGCATGGGAAAACATCAAGGGCATTGCAAAAAGGCCCTTTGCCATTACTAACACATCTTTAAAAAAGGCTCTGTCATTCATGTATTATGCGCCCGCGGCTATTGTTGCCAGGCAGAAATTGTCGAGGCTTGAAAAAAACTCCTTAGCATGAGGGGCACTGACGTCATAAACGAAATGAAGTCTGCATCCGCTTTTAACAAGCAGTCAACAGTGTTTGACGAAATCTATTCCGGGAACACAATAGTTCAATACAAGCGGCGTAGAGTGAGGGAGCATGTTCGGGAATTTCTTAGACCCGGCAGCAGGATCCTGGAATTAAATGCGGGCACGGGAGAAGATGCGATTTATTTTGCGGAGCAAGATCATTGGATACACGCAACAGACATTTCCGTGGGAATGCAGTCAAGGCTTGCAGAAAAAGTAAAGCAACACCAACTTGAGAATAAGGTAACACATGAGATTTGTTCATTTACCGACCTGGCTAATCTCAACCAACAAGGACCGTACGATTTGATTTTTTCCAATTTTGCCGGGTTGAACTGCACAAGTGAACTCGAGAAAGTTCTTCGATCGTTTAAACCATTGCTGAAGGCTGATGGTATCGTTACACTGGTGCTCCTGCCAAAATTCTGTCTTTGGGAAACAGCACTTGCCTTCAAAGGGAAAGTCAAGACGGCTTTCCGCAGGTTCCTCCGTGGAAACGGAAGAAAAGCACACATCGAAGGCGAATATTTTTTGTGCTGGTACTACAATCCCTCCTTCGTCAAACAAATCTTGAAGAATGACTTTGAAGTGTGCAGTTTAGAAGGCCTTTGCATATTCGTGCCTCCGTCCTACATAGAAAATTTTGCTGAGAAACATCCCAAGACCTTTAAGAGGCTTGTTACCCTCGAAAATAAGTGGAAAACAAAATGGCCATGGAAAACAATCGGTGACTATTATATTATTTCTTTTCGGAAGACAAAGACTCAGCTAAAACATTCGGCAACTGATTTTTAATTTTTTTGATCCTGCTTTCATAGAGGCCAACAATTTTTTCCTGGAAGGCCCCGGGATCTGATTTAGAAAAATGCTTGCCGGTCACCAGGTTCATTACTTTCCCCTTAGTATTTTTCAGTTTGAGCATTTCTTTTTTCTTCCATCGCCGGGTAGTCCATCGAAAAAGAAAGTTATCAAGCGTGTTCCCGACGCTTCGATTGAAGGCCCATTCACCAATTTTTTTAAACGCAGACGTCTTATTCGAAACTCGCAAGCTCCTTTGCGGCACATATGTCGGATACCACTTCTTACTCCAATCATTCGCGTCGAAGAATTTCTTCATCACCAGCGAACCCGCCGCAGGAAGCAATGTGATTACTTCAGTTGCCGTATAAACGTTCCTTTCCGGAATTGTTAAAGCCTCCCCATCAACAAAATAGTTCATGCAATAATAATCTTGCCTCCCAAATAAGAATGTGGTCTTTTTAAAAAGATGAAGGATCGTTCTCGCGATCCAAAGTCGCTTTGATTGCGTGATAATAAAAAAGTCAATGTCCGCCTTTTTATCAGCATAATTTTTTGAAAGGGAACCTGAGATCGCCACCGCGCGAACGTAGGGAAACTTATAGAGGAAGGAACCGATCTTGCTCGCCTTCGGAAGAAGCTTCCTGGCCCGCTCATTTCCTTCAAGTCTTCTGTAAATTTTTTCCTGGTTATTGTCAAGGGAGTAATATCCGTCCAGCAAGAAAACCAGGTTGGTGGCATCGTCGATGGAGCGGCCGAGAAAACTTTTGATCTCCTTTTCAGAAAGAGGATATTCAAAAATATCAAAATAAGCCAGGGTTGTTAGAATGGTTAGTCCAGCTTCCTCAATTGGTGTTTTTATCTCCGACGCGGCATTCATGCAGTTAAAAGTAAACTTTCTTCATAGGAAAAACTAAATTTGAATGAGCAACCATTTGAGAATTTATCCCGATAGGATTTCAAGCCACATTATAAAAAACGGCTCCCGTTTTTCATACCATTGTCCCAGATGACCTATCATACAAACCTACTTCCTGTTCCCCTTAAGGATGCTCGCATCGAGAATGAGACGGTCCTTATCAAAAGTTACATAGCGCGCAGAAAATTTTATATATTCCTAAAGCGGTGTTTCGATATCTTTTTGTCAGCTCTTTTTGTTGCTCTTGTTCTGAGCTGGTTGGTGCCGCTCGCCAGTTTGTTAATTGTTTTGGATTCCAGGGGCCCGGCTTTTTTCGTTCAGCGTCGAATTGGAAAAAACGGTCGGACTTTTTGGTGCATAAAATTTCGGACGATGCGCCTAAATGATGAGGCCAATGAAAAACAGGCCGAGGAGAACGATGACCGGATCACAAGAGTTGGGAAATTCCTAAGAAGAACCAACATCGATGAGATTCCCCAGTTCTTTAATGTCCTGCTTGGCAACATGAGCATCATTGGCCCGCGGCCGCATATGCTATCGGACTGTACGCGCTTTTCGTTTGTAATTCCCGCATATAAATTCAGAACCCTGATGCGGCCGGGAATAACCGGGTTGGCACAGGTGAAAGGATATCACGGACCTACTGTTGACTACGAGAGCATCTTTACCCGTTACCACTGGGACGCCGAGTACATTCGCAACGCAAATCTTTTCCTCGATCTCAAAATTCTTGGGCTGACACTATTGCAATCGATGGGAAATATTATTTACCTGGGCTTT
>VBAU01000154.1:498-1064 GCA_005883855.1 Bacteroidota bacterium | reverse complement strand
ACAAGGAATAAAGAATGTTGAACCATAACTCAGCGTTCAGCGTTCCCTGTTCCTTGTTCATTATTCCTGCGGTGAGGGAGGGATTCGAACCCTCGATACGGGTTTAAGCCCGTATGACGGTTTAGCAAACCGTTGATTTCAGCCACTCATCCACCTCACCAGCTGAATTTGCAAGGGCAGCAAAAATAGAATGAATGACTGAAACTCCCAAGAAAAAGCTAACGGCTCCAGTTTACGATTATCTTATTTCAAAACACTCATCGTTCGAACAGCCCAGATAAAAAATAGAGCCGGCTCTCCGATGCCAGCGTTGTCTGCGAAGTCGTGAAGATGGCACGATTGGCAGCGGCCAAAATTTTTGAGGTGGAGAATAACGAATATCGAACAAGGAATGACGAATGCCGGAGTTAGGTTATCAATCTAAATTCTTTCTTTAGGTAGGATATCAACACAAGGGACAGAAAGCCGAACTAAAGACTTCGAAATTCTAAATTCCATATTCGACATTCGATATTCTTAAAGCCTTGCAAAAAAAAACATTGATGCTCTTTTTTTTATTGCATTTG
>VBAU01000154.1:0-488 GCA_005883855.1 Bacteroidota bacterium | reverse complement strand
GAATTTCTAATCTACTAATCTTGGTGTAAATTGCGTTGCCGCCAAACCCAGGAAAATGAAGCCACTCATTTTAACCGTATTGCTTTGCCTGTCAATTAGCGTTTTCTCACAAAAAAAATTTGCACTGATCGTTGCGATTGGGAATTATATGCCCAACAGCAATATTCCTCCTATCGCTTCTTTGAATGATGTGAAGTACATCAAGGCCGTATTGCATAACAATGGCTTCTTGGAGAAAGATATTGACACTCTCGAGGATTCCAAGGCAACAAAAGCGGCCATTCTCAAAGCATTGGATGCGCTAGGCGCGAAATCGAAAAAAGGAGATATTGTTGTGATACATTTTTCGTGTCATGGTCAGCAAATACGTGATCAAAAAACCGTTGCCGAAGGGAAAGACGAAGAAGACGGATATGATGAGGCGCTGATTCCATACGATGTCAAAAAGCCACAGTATTTTCCGGGACTTTACACGGGCGAAAACCATC
>VBAU01000153.1:15630-23010 GCA_005883855.1 Bacteroidota bacterium | reverse complement strand
TAGAAATGATTAGATGTTAGTTAAATTTTCGTGAATCGAAAATAATTCGAGACATCTTCAACCGATTTTTTTAAAGATTGTTATTTAAGTAAATTCGCACCCTCTTTAACGGACGGTCTGGATTCAGAGTTTAGAATTTATCCTTAACAGGCCACTCTAGACCTGCAATCTGCGATGTCATAATAAAAAATTCTTTGTCATGTTATTTGATCTAGATCTAATTAAGAAAGTCTATGCTGAACTGCCCGGCAAAATTGACACAATTCGAAGATTAATTGGTAAACCGCTCACTCTAGCTGAAAAAATCCTGTACTCGCATACTTCGCAACCCGTTAAATCGCCTTACCAACGTGGAAAAGATTATGTTGATTTCGCTCCAGACCGTGTAGCTATGCAGGATGCTACAGCGCAGATGGCTCTGCTGCAGTTTATGACTTGTGGTCGCGATCAGGTAGCGGTGCCTTCCACGGTCCATTGTGATCATTTGATACAAGCTAAGGTCGGCGCATCTCAAGACCTGGCGACCGCGCTGGATACTAACAAAGAAGTTTATGATTTCCTTGCCAGCATCTCCAACAAGTATGGGATTGGTTTTTGGAAACCCGGCGCCGGCATCATTCACCAGGTTGTGCTTGAGAACTATGCCTTTCCCGGCGGAATGATGATCGGGACTGACTCTCATACCCCGAACGCCGGCGGACTGGGAATGATCGCTATTGGTGTTGGTGGCGCAGATGCCGTTGATGTGATGGCGGGACTGCCCTGGGAATTAAAGATGCCAAAACTAATTGGAGTCAAGATCACGGGAAAAATTAATGGCTGGACGAGCGCAAAGGATGTAATCCTGTGGGTTGCTGGCCAGCTGACTGTAAAAGGCGGCACCGGAGCTATTGTAGAATATTTCGGCGATGGTGCTGACAGCCTTAGCGCGACGGGGAAAGGAACGATTTGTAATATGGGCGCAGAGATTGGAGCAACGTGTTCGTTGTTCGCGTATGATTCGAAAATGAGTGCCTATCTGCGTTCAACTGGTCGCGAAGAAGTGGCCGCGTTGGCTGATGGCGTTCGGCAACACCTTCGCCCGGATGATGAAGTCTACAATGATCCCGAAAAATATTTCGACCAGGTATTGTACCTCGATCTCAATACACTCGAGCCTTATCTCAATGGCCCTTTTACGCCCGACCTCGCGACGCCTATTTCACAGATGAAAGAGACGGTTGAGAAACATGGTTGGCCATCGAAACTCGAAGTGGCATTGATAGGTAGTTGCACCAATTCTTCTTACGAAGACATGAGCCGATCGGCCTCTATCGTAAAGGACGCAATCAGCAAAGGTTTAAAAGCAGTGAGCGAGTTTACTATTACACCAGGCAGCGAGCAGGTTCGCTTTACCATAGAGAGAGACGGATTCATCAAAGAGTTTGAAGACGTAGGCGGGGTGGTCCTTGCCAACGCTTGCGGTCCTTGCATTGGTCAATGGGCGAGACATATTGACGATCCCAACCGCAAGAATACAATACTTACATCCTACAATAGAAATTTTGCAAAGCGAAACGATGGACTTGCCAGCACGCACGCTTTTGTGGCTTCGCCGGAAATTGTAACAGCATTGGCAATGGCTGGAACTATCGCGTTCAACCCGATAACGGATACGCTGAGAAATGAAAAAGGAGAGGACGTCAAGCTCGCGGAGCCGACCGGATTTGAGTTGCCGCCGTTGGGATTTGATGTTGATGATCCCGGCTACCAAAAGCCCGCAAAAGATGGCAGTAGTTTGCAGGTTGTCGTAAAAGCAGACAGCCAACGTTTGCAATTATTGCCGCCATTTCCTGGATGGGAAGGCACAGATCTTCTCGGACTAAAATTATTGATTAAAGCAAAAGGAAAATGTACAACTGATCACATCTCGATGGCTGGCCCATGGTTACGCTTTCGCGGTCATTTGGATAACATCAGCAATAACATGTTGATAGGCGCCATCAACTTTTTTAACAATGAAACGGATTCGGTGAAAAGCCAAATTTCCGGCGAGTATGGTCCGGTGCCGGCTACTCAGCGTCAATACAAGGCAGTGGGAATAGCTACCGTCGTGGTGGGCGATGAGAACTATGGTGAAGGCTCGTCAAGAGAGCACGCCGCAATGGAGCCTAGACACTTGGGTGTTCGGGCGATTATTGTAAAAAGCTTCGCAAGAATTCATGAGACCAATTTGAAGAAACAGGGAATGCTTGCATTAACCTTCGCCGACAAAGCTGATTACGATAAAGTGCAGGAAGATGACACGATTGATATAATAGGTGTAACCAAGTTTACTCCGGGAGAGCCTTTGACGATGATATTGCATCACCGCGATGGATCGGAAGACAGGCTGACGTTAAACCATACTTACAACCTGGCACAGATAGAATGGTTCAAAGCGGGAAGTGCATTGAATCTAATAAGAAAGCAGTTCCAGGGTTGATTTAGTTGGGTGACTATGTAGCCAGCTGCCGGAATTCAATTCGCCCGCTGTTGCGTCGCACTCTTCAACGTTCTATTCACTACTGAGCAACCCACCCCACTTCATTCGATTTGTTAAACTCTTCAATTCGGCCCTCCAAAGGAGGGGATGAGTCCTCGTACTTGCATCCACGGAGGAAGGGATGTATCCTCATGCATTGCATCCCCTCCTGGGAGGGGTGGGGGTGGGTCCAATTGTTTCCGAGATTTCAAGTAATCCCTCAACACATCTTCATTGAACAAAGACTATGTGCTCCTAGTGTGTCTGTCCCTATGTGGTGAAAAAAATGTCTCGCGGCGGTTGCAAATTCAGCGACGAGATCTTTGCACTCGGAAAAATAAGTTGAAAAGCAACGTGAATAATATCACTCCGAATGCTCCAATAGGATTTAACCAAAGAAATCCGAGATTGATATAGCCCAGCTTTGCAAAAGTGAAAACAGCAAGCACCAGGCATTCGGCCACCACCGCGCCCCAGAAAACGGCTAGCCCGCTCTTGATGCTTTTTAAAAAGAATGCAACTAAAAAAACACCGAGTATCACTCCATAAAACAATGAACCGAGTACATTCACCGCCTCAATCAAACTGTTGCCGATATTATAAGTGAACATCGCAACCGTGATACAGAAAATGCCCCAGGCAAGTGTGTACCACTTCGACCATTGATACTCTTTTTCTGGCGTGATCGTGTGTTTTGTAAATCTTCTGTGAAAGTCAACCATTGTAGCGGATGAAAGTGAATTCAATGCTGCTGCAATGCTTCCCCATGAGGCCAAAAAAATGATAGCAATGAGCAATCCGACCAATCCGGCAGGTAAATAGTCAACTACAAAGCGGATAAAAATGTAGTTAGTATCATTATTATCTCCGCCCGTTGCCTTGATCCATGTTTTTACCTTCATTCGCAAGCTGTCAGAATAGTGCTGGAGGTCCTCAAGCTCTCTTTGATGCCGTGTAATGTTTATTTGATCATGCTGATGTAGTGCCAGGGAAAAATCAGTTACGGATTTTCGTTTTAATAAGTTAATGGTCTCGTACTCCTGCCGGGCTTGTACGAGGGAATCCTTATAAATAGTTCCTTCAATTTTGGCGAGCTGAGATTCATTAAAAAATAAGGGAGCACCGTTGAATTGATAAAATGTAAATACGAGCGCCCCAACCAACAAAATGAGAAACTGCATGGGGACCTTCACCATTCCATTCATCAATAGCCCCATGCGACTTTCTTTCATTGAGCTGGCTGTTAGATATCTCCCAACCTGTGATTGATCGGTACCAAAATAGGAGAGACCCAGGAAAAATCCGCCGATGATCCCACTCAATAAATTATATTGATCCTTCCAGTTGAACTTCCCATTTTGTATTCCGGTAGTGATTACATTCAATTTCCCGAGTTTACCACTAACATGCAAAGCGTCAAAAAAACCGACATGTTCCGGCAACATATGCACCACGAGGTAGGCCGCCAGGAATATTCCAATAAAAATAATGATCAACTGCAGTTGCTGCGTGTAAGCGACAGCTTTGGCTCCGCCGCTCATTGTGTAAATGATCAATAATCCGCCCATGAAAATGTTTGTCCAATAGATATTCCACCCCAGCAGCGAAGAAAGAATTATGGAAGGGGCGAAGACGCTGATGCCCGTTGATAGACTTCGATTTAATAGGAAAAGGAATGAAGTGAGCGTTCTTGTCTTTACGTCAAATCGCGTCTCCAGGTATTGATAGGACGTATAGACCTGTAATTTTGAAAAGATGGGGACGAAAACAATGCAGATGACGACGGCGGCAATTGGCTGGCCGAAATAATACTGAACGAATCGCATGCCATCTGTATACGCCTGGCCGGGCGCCGAGAGAAAGGTGATAGAACTGGCTTGTGTTCCTATAATGCTGAGTAGAATCAGCCCCCAGCTCATGCTTCGATTGGCAAGAAAGTAGCCTGCGAGGTTATGTGTTGTGCGACTTTTATAAAGTCCGTACGCAATAATCCCGGTCAATGTGAGGATCAGAACTATCCAATCCAAATAATTCATGAACAGTTTTTAGTATGAAGTTTAGAAAAGTAAATTCCAAGAACCAATCCCGATAGCCATCGAGACCAAGAACCAAATAAGCGCTGGAAACCGCGAAACTTGCCTCGGATTATATTCTTTTAATTTATTCGATGGCATATTTGGATTTTGGTTTTTGATTTATCTGGATCTTACTATTTGGTTCTTGTGATTTAAGAAAAATACTTGGTGAAGTAATTGAAAAGAAAAATCAGCAGTACTAAAAATGCGATCACCAGGAAATACCATTGTTTCCAACTCTTGAACAATGGGGCCTTATCGTCGTCGGTATTCATCTTTTTTTCAATAACGAGATGGCAATGAAACCCAGCACAATTCCAATAAGCATCCCAATCCTTATTCTTTTGATAAATATACCAATTGCTAAGCCCAGCACAATGGCCGCGATGGCGGCAATATTTCTTCTCGTTATATCAGCTTGTTGATCTCTCTCCACTTTAATAATTTAATCCGTGAAATCAATCTAATCCGCGAAATCCGCGATTCAGAAAGCTTTTTGTTTGTTTAATGCAATCAAATTAGCCATCAGGCGATAAGCACCTGGCACGCCCGCTGGTAATTCTCGAAAGAATACTAAGCCGGTATATACAAATGTTCCTTTGCCGTAATGTGCAATGATCAAACTTCCATCATCATCATTTTCCCCGGGGTCATGCATGGAAAAAACTGTCTCAAAATTATTCTTGTCAAAGTTGGCCGCATGATATATACTTCGTTCCTGGATCCATCCCTTAAAATCATTTTGATCAATTTCGTTCGGAAAATGAAGCACAGACTGGTTTGGATCTAAAAATTTAACCTCGGCGTTTTCATCGGTAACCCTTCTGTTTACAATGGTAAAATTGTATGGACCAATTTTTTGGTTGACACTGCTGACGAAATTAACTGTATTGTATTGAACGATCAGGTTGCCACCATTATTCACGTATTTCATCAACCTGTCGTAATAGTTATTCAACCATGCATCAGTATTGTAAGCTCTTACCCCGGTAATGATGGCATCAAACTGCTGAAGGTTGTTACGTGAAAGTTCTTTGTCAGTAAGAATCGTTACGTCATAGCCCATTTGATCCAGCGCCTCAGGCACTTTGTCGCCGGCACCAACTATATAACCGATCTTTTTCCCGACAATTTTTAGGTCAAACTTTTTTACGGTTACTACAGCTTCCTTAAAATAATTGATGTAGGGGATGTGATCATATTTAATTGTTCGTTGGATGTATCCCCCGCGAGAAGAATCAGGAGCCGTGTTAATCTTATAAATCCTTGGATCCAGTTCCTGGTCCGCAATGGACTGGGTATACACAGCCTTTTTGTCAAGTGAAACACCGCCTATCATGAACGGCAGCGTGTCAGGTTTTGAAGCGAGAGAATGAAACGCCGCTGGAGTGCCTGGGATCTTTAACGATTTGTTCGCCGTAAACGATACCTCAACTCCTTGTTGTTTATCGGTCTTCACGTACAGGGGATTAAAATCCTTAAATGTCACGACGGGGATTATTGCCAGCGGCTCGTACAATTCTCCACTTGTATTTGACGGGCCTGGAAAAATTGAAATCCTGGCCCTCAATGTTCACCGTAAAATTGGCGACATAAGCCGGGTCAACATCGGGTTGACCAATTTTTTGCTGGTCAGTCACATTGTAATATCCTTCTTCCATCCTATGCTCTAACCAATATGGTTGTGTGATCGGCTTTGACGCAGGAATCTGGAAGGTTTTAGTAAAAACGATATTCTTGTTTTTAGCAAGTGTGATATTCATACTAGAGTCAAACGCATCCACAGAAACTTTCTTTAGCATGGCACTCACTCCCAGTCGATTATTTGAAAAAAAACTTATGCGCACCGAATCCGTCTGCACCGCAAACTGTTCAGTTGTGGTTGCATCCAGAAATAATCCGCTGCATTGTTCGATCAACTGCTGCACTTCCTTTAATTTTTGATTTCGCCAAGACCCATCCGGAAGCGAAGAGATTGCTTTATACAATTCCACCAATCCAGGCACCGATTGTTCAGGGTGAAGAAGATCGAATGAAGAGGAAAGCTTGTCGATCATTTTAGATATTTTCTCACCATCTTTTACTCTTTTCCATGTGAGATCCACTCCATCCATCAGATCATTTGTTGGAGCGCTGCCGCGGGTCGTTTTAAAGAACTCTATGGTTTCACCTCTGCTGGCCGAGGCGCCAAAGCCCTGGCTCTTGTGATTGCTTCGGCTAACAGCCGCTATCTCGCCGTAGCCTTTCCCGAGTAGGGGATTATATCCTCCAACATCTAACTGGAATTGGTCACTGCTGGTTGTATTTGTCGAACCAAAATTGAAAGTATTCCACATGACTCTCTTTACCTGCCATGGCTTGACAAATTTTAATTGCTCAGGAAAACGAGTTGGATCAGCCGCGGCCGCAAATGCCTCGTTGGCCAGGATAGCCGAAGCCGTGTGCTGGCCGTGGCCACCTTCACCCGTTGTTGGAAAGCGTGTGATGATAACGTCCGGCTGAAATTTTCTTATCACCCAGACCACGTCGCTAAGTATTTTTTCCTTGTCCCATTTTGTAAAAGTTTCGTCGGGACTTTTTGTGAATCCAAAATCATAAGCTCTGGAAAAAAACTGTTCTGCTCCATCTATCCTTCTTGCTGACAATAGTTCCTGGGTTCTTATTAATCCCAATTCGATTCCCTGCTCATCGCCGATCAGGTTTTGTCCGCCGTCTCCTCGAGTAAGCGATAAATACCCTGTTCGGTACATTTTGTCCTTAGCAAAATAGGCGAGGAGCCTGGTGTTTTCGTCGTCGGGGTGC
>VBAU01000153.1:14990-15600 GCA_005883855.1 Bacteroidota bacterium | reverse complement strand
CACATTTAATTTCCGAATGGCTAAATACATGTCGGATGATGTCCACGTGACGGGAGCTTGGGAAAAACTATAGGGGGCAAAGTATAAGGCGCACGGGAGGATTAGACAGACTTTTCTCAGCATTCACAAACAATTATTCAGCGAATATAATCGGTATTTGCGAAGTCTCTAAAGCCGCTCGAATAAAAAAGCGATCCATTAACAAGATCGCCTTTTATGAGAGTTTTTTTGAAACTTTAATTGCTTTCGTTGACATCGTGGCTCACGTTGTTCACTCTTTTATTGTCCTACCAAAAACACAGCATTGCAGAACATTAGCTTGCCATTTTCCCAAAAGTTGCGGAACAAAACATCGTCTGCAAGGTACGTGACAGTACCATTGCCGATGTTTTGGACTGCGAATAATAACCCGTCTTTTAACCTTGGTTTGAGTTTATAACCGACAAAACCAGCGACAGGTTCATCCTTTCTAACGATACCGACGTTCCATCCATCTTTCACAAAGTCATAAATATTATCATCTTGCTTCAGCGTATAATAATAGCCGGGGTAGCCAAAGGCAAGCGGATGGGTATTGTCCAGCTCCACTTTATAAATTGATCCCGCCGAA
>VBAU01000153.1:12554-14932 GCA_005883855.1 Bacteroidota bacterium | reverse complement strand
AGTCCAATCTAATTTGGATAATTGTTCAACGGCACCTTCCAAGGCAATCACCTTGCCTCCTTTGCTGATCCAACTACGGAAGTCATCAGCGCTGTTTTTATCCGTCAAGAAAGAATAGTTGCCGTCTGGCATGATCAATAAATCAAACGCATTCCAATTGGCTCTTGATAAATTATTCAGGTTGATTAAAGTGATGGGATAGTTTAGCTGTTGTTCAAATAAGAACCAGATCTCTCCGGCGGAGTTTGGACCGACACCCTGCCCCGTGACCAATGCTACTTTGGGAGGTTTCATGAAATGAACTTTTGTGCTTCCGAAGTCAAATCCTTTGTCAACAAAACCAGTCGAGATTGGATAAAGTGTTACGTTGTTTTCATTGCAAATCTGGCGAACAATATCCCATGCATTTGCATTATTACTTGTTTTCAAGATCAAAACCGAGCCGCGGTCGAACTTAGTTCCGCCTAGTTCAAAAGGCTCTTCAATATATCGTAGTTTAATACCTCTCCTTAGCAATTGGGCGACGGTTTTCACCGTCTGCATCCCGCTCCATTGCAAGGCATATCCATAGCTGCTGTTAACATCGTGAGTGTTCTTAACCACGGGGCTCCAGGACCCGGCAGATGCAAGATTCTGCTTCGCAGCAAAAGCAGTCACGCCATACACATACGGCAGTGACCAGGCTGTGATGTCGTATGTCACGGAATCTACCAACTTACTATTCGGCTCGAACAAAACTTTTACAAGCGCCGACTTGGGTTGTAAACAGCTAATGAGAATATCGGTTCCATCAATTGAAAAATTTTCAACCTTTCGCGTAGAATAGTCATAACCGTTGGACGTGCCTGCCTTGGCAGCACTATACACAATTCTATTTTTGTCCAAAAGTTCGAGGAGAGCCCTGACTCTCTGTTCAGTAGCCGGTGTATTTTTTATGATGTATGATTTATATTCACCTACGCCCGTTGTGATCGCATCATTAAAAAATTTATGAAACTCTTTGACGAGTCTTGACGCATTTTGTGAAGAAATTTCTATTGTGCTTAGTGAAGTAGTAAAGTGGTGCATCGCACGATCAGCAAGCGTGAGCGTATCGCCATCCCGTTTTAGTATGCCGAGGCCGCCCAGGCTATTACCTGCCTGTTCATAGGTCATTCCGATTGCGCCATTATATATTGGATAGGTATCCCCATAAGAAGGATAGTACAGGTCAAACTCCTCCTTTGTGAAATATAACCAGCCATTTTCATCAAAATATTTCGCGTGATTTTTTCCAATCGTTACCTGGAATTCTCTCTGCCATGGAGTAATTACTTCATGATACGGCTGCGCGGCGGGCGCGAAGTAATATGGGCTGTTGATTCCCTGTTCGTGATAATCCACGTGAACCTGAGGCAGCCAGTTGTTGTATATTTTGAGTCGCTGCATTGATTCCACCTGGGTCTGCCACGCCCAATCGCGATTAAGATCAAAATTGTAATGATTCGTTCTTCCGCCGGGCCAGGGCTCGGCATGCTCCCGGGCATCGATGGAGGCATTATAATCTTTTCCGACAACTGAATTAAACCAATTCACATAACGGTCGCGACCGTCAGGATTGACGCAGGGATCGATCACGACTAGTGTATTCTTTAACCATTCTTTTGTCTTTGCATTGGAAGGATCAGCTAGCGCGAACAAAGTCAACATGGAGGCTTCCGTTGAGGAGGCCTCATTGCCATGGACATTATAGCTGAGCCACACTATCACCGGCGCATTCTCCGTGGCCGCCTCAGCATGAGCGTCGGCTTTATCCTGGCCCGCGCTTGCCAAACGCAAATTGTTCTTCCGGATGTTTTCAAGATTCTGAATGTTCTCAGCCGTTGAAATAAAGGCAACGATTAATGGTCGCCCCTCGTTAGTTTCGCCGTATTGTTCAATTTTCACAGTGGTTGGTGAACTATTACTTACATATTGAAAGTAGTTGACGACTTTCCAATGGGGAGTAAAATGAGTTCCGATCTTATAACCTAAAAATTGCTCGGGCGATTTGAGCTGCGCCTTCGAACAGATCACAAACGTAACCAGTAAGAGAGATATAATGACTCGTCGCATGCCGCGTGTTTTTTAATTTGGCAATTTATGAAACAGTGGTGACTTGTAAGTTAGGCTGCTGAACAAAGTTTTTCGTTTTCATTTCACGTACGTAAGTAATTTTAGACATGAAAAGAATTTTTCTCCGGTTACTGGTAATGATCGTTCTTTTCCCGGGTTGTCATTCGCCAAAAAAAACCAGCGTTGAATCCATCGTCATTGATCCATATCATTTCACTATCCAAAAGAAGGTCGTTTGCGACAATGGCGCTGTTGTTTCTGCACATCCCCTGGCAAGCAAGGTA
>VBAU01000153.1:6511-12482 GCA_005883855.1 Bacteroidota bacterium | reverse complement strand
ATCGGAGGAGGCGGATTTATGGTAGCAAGATTAGCAAACGGAAAACTGCTTGCGCTGGATTATCGTGAAACGGCACCCCTGCATGCCGACCGCGATATGTACCTGGATGAAAGTGGAAGTGTGCAAGTGGGAAGGAGTGTCGATGGACATCTTTCTTCGGGGGTGCCGGGCACGGTTGCTGGTTTGTTTGCTTCGGCAAAATTTGGAAAACTCTCTTTTGAAAAACTGATTCAGCCATCCATCGAGCTGGCAGAAAAAGGCTTTGTGCTAACGGAAAATGAAGCGGCGTCATTTAATAGCATTCAAAATGACTTGAAGAAATTTAACACGGTGATTCCGGCGCTTGTAAAGGGGCACTGGAAGGCTGGTGATACTTTAATACAAACCGATTTGGCTAATACTCTTAAACGAATTCGTGACCATGGCGAAAAAGGTTTTTACGAAGGCGAAACAGCAAGATTGATCATCGAGGAAATGCAACGCGGAGGTGGTATCATCACGCCCCAGGATTTAAAAACTTACAAGGCGAAATTTCGCGAACCGCACGTGTTTGATTATAAAGGATACACAATAGTTGGAATGCCTATGCCTAGCAGCGGGGGTATTTTGGTACATCAAATGATGAAAATGATCGAGAATAAAAATATTGGGAAAATGCATTTTCAGACGGCCGCGTCTGTTCAATTAATGGCGGAAGTAGAGCGCCGGGCTTTTGCCGACCGTGCCGAATATATGGGCGATGCGGATTTTTACAAAGTACCGCAGAAAACATTGGTCAGTGATCAATACTTGCAGCAGAGAATGAATGATTACATAGCAGGCGCAGCAGGAAATAGCAAACAAGTCAAGCCTGGTGAGCTGCCAGCGAAGGAAAGCGAGGAAACGACACACCTTGATGTGATCGACAGAGAAGGTAATGCGGTCTCGGTGACAACAACTCTGAATGATTCTTATGGGAGTAAAACCGTTGTTGCAGGTGCTGGATTTTTTTTGAATGATGAAATGGATGATTTTAGTGTCAAACCCGGTGTTCCTAATATGTATGGAGCCATCGGTGGCGAAGCAAATGCCATTGCACCCGGAAAACGAATGTTAAGTTCCATGACACCAACGCTCGTTTTGAAAAATGGCAGGCCTTATCTCATCCTTGGCACACCGGGAGGCACGACTATACCGACGTCGGTTTTTCAAACATTGGTGGACATCCTGGAATTTGATATGACAACCGAAGACGCGATATACAAACCCAAATTTCATCATCAGTGGCTGCCGGATAGTTTGTATGTGGAAAAGAGTTTTGACCTGGCCGTTAAAGACTCGCTGGAAAAAATGGGCTATGCAATAAAACAACGAGGCGCGATTGGACGAATGGAAGTGATCAAAGTCCTGGTAAGTGGTAAATTTGAGGCTGTGGCAGACAATCGTGGCGATGACCATGCGGAAGGATGGTAATCTGTTCCCGCCATCACAATTAATACAAAAAATAAACGGGTCAAACCCGTAAACTTAAATGTTGCAATATGAATACAGGAGAAGAATTTCTTTCGACAGCAATTCGAAGGTTGAAATACTACAAAGAATTAGCGGAAAGAACGTTTGAGCAGCTGGAGGAAAAAGATTTTCATTGGCTGCCTTCATCGGAATCAAATAGCATTGCAGTTATCATTCAACATATCTCGGGTAATATGCTCAGCCGGTGGACGAATTTTTTGACCGAAGATGGCGAAAAGGACTGGCGCCAGCGCGACGATGAATTTGAGATACATAGTTATTCTAAGTCGCGGCTGATGGAAATATGGGATACCGGTTGGGATTGCTTTTTGAGCACTCTTGACTCCTTACAACCGGAGGATCTTGTAAAAACGGTCTATATCCGGAAAGAGCCGCTCATTGCCATCGATGCTATTATTCGCCAGTTGGCACATTATCCGTATCACATCGGCCAGATATTGTATATCGGCCGAATGATCAGGAATGAGAGTTGGAAAAATCTTTCAATTCCGAAGGGAACTTCTGGTCAGTATAACAAGGGCGAGCATATAAAGGACCCGGCAAAGAAGTTCTGATTTGGATCAATCGCCTAAATAGAATAGGTCTGCGACGCGAGGACGCCTAATGAAGTGCGACTTTTACTATTAAGTGTTTGATTCATCAGCATTCGATTAAACTTTCCAACTAGCTTTGAATAATAAAAGTTTATTTCTATTTTTACCGCCTTGTAGAAATCCTACCACTTGCCCGATGGCAACACTCCCTATGCAAAGGCCATCATTAGTTATCCATTAATAAAGTCAACCGTCAGTAACGTCATTACCTAAATTTCCGTGACCGATGACTTAATGACAATTGACTTATGGACTAAATCTACCAAAATGAAGAAGATCGTTATTTATTCCGTGACCCTGTTTTGCTACCTCAATTCAGCAGCTCAATCCTAACTCGGCGTTTTCGGTGGACTGCATGGTTCGTCAGCTCTCTATACAATCAAAAATGTAAAGCAACCAACCGATTTTAAATTCGGCTTTCAGTTGGGTGTGAATTATAAGATCCCTTTCGAAAACAGGCTAACCTTTGTGCCTGCACTGTCATATTCAATGATGGGCTATAAAGTAACGTTTAACCAACCCTCATACCCACCGGATCTTCTTGCAAAAGACAATGACACCAGGATGCATGAAATAGACGTGGACCCATTACTGCAATATGATATTACCAAGACGCCTGACCATTTCTTCCTCCGCGCAGGCCCTTCGTTTAATTTTATTTTATCCGGCAAGGAAAAATTTAATCTTAGTACAGGTGAAACTGTTGACCGAAACATGAAATTCAGTGTCACGAGTGGTTACGGTCGTTATTTAGCTGGCATCGTTGCGCAAGTTGGGTTCGAGACTTCGCATGGATTTACGATTTATGCGCAATACATGCAACAACTCATGAGCATGAACAACGAAATCGACGGTCCGTCTATAAGAAATCGGATGGTAGGCATCACTTTTGGTAAATTTCTTTATAGCACCAAAAAATAAGCATTAGCGTAAACTCAGGTTGCTGCCTTATTGAATTGAAAGGCAGGATGGTATTTCTCAAGAGTTTTCCTCAGGAACTCCCTATCCAGGTGTGTATAGATTTCTGTAGTGGTTATGCTTTCATGGCCAAGCATTTCCTGGACAGCTCGTAAATCCGCACCTCCTTCAATCAAGTGCGTGGCAAAGGAATGACGAAACGTGTGCGGCGAGATGTTCTTTTTAATTCCGGCTTTCCCGACAAGATGTTTAATAATTAAGAATATCATCACCCTGGATAGCTTGCTTCCGCGGCTGCTTAGAAATAGAATGTCCTCGTTACCCGGCTTTACAGTGGTATGCACCCTGATTGTGTTTTTGTATATTGTTATATACTTCACCGCACTGCTGCCAACTGGAACTAATCTTTCTTTGTCCCCTTTGCCGATCACACGAATAAAACCCACATCAAGATAGAGTTGAGAGATTCTGAGGTTTACTACTTCACTTACGCGAAGTCCGCAACTATACATAGTTTCAAGGATTGCCTTATTGCGGCCACCTTCTGGCTTGCTAAGATCGATCTGCGAGATGATCGATTCTATTTCTTCAAAGCTCAAAACATCCGGTAGGGACCGCTTTAGCTTTGGCGCTTCCAGCAGCAGGGCCGGATCCTTTGAGACGATATTTTCCAGCAAACAATATTTGTAAAATGACCGAATGCCGGAAATAATTCTTGCTTGTGAAGACGGCGTCATTCCCAATTCGCTTATCCATTTCAGGAACTTCTCGAGATCTTTCAATTCGACCTCTCCCGGCTTTTTTAAACGCTTTGACTCCTGAAGGTATTGCGTCAGCTTTTCAATGTCACGCAGGTATGCTTCCACTGAATTGTCGGACAGGGATCGCTCCAATTGTAAATAGCTTTTGAATCCTTTTTTGTAAGGTTCCCACATGTCTGCAATACATTCCAAATCTCAAAAGTCAAATTCCAAAATTCATTTTTTTGTTTCTGTTTATCGGAACTCGATATTTGATTCTTGTGATTTTATTTTGATTATTGTAGTGTGATATTCTTTTCCATCGTCTTCCACTCGCCATCTATCTTGAATTTGGCCCAGACGCGATTAGGCGTAATGTTTACAGAGTCCAGTGTTTCATGGATGGCATCAAAGTCAAAGTCCAACGGCTTTCCAAACGTTAGCGTGGCTTTTTTACCCGTCCAAATGTGTTCAACAAAAATATTTCCCTTGTCCGTATAAGCCAGCAAACTATCAGCCACTGAAAACTTCGGATCAAAATTGTTTATCGCACTGGTCGACTTTCTAAAGCTGGCTTTTTTGTTATAAGAGAGCTTCAGAAAATAACCTCGCCCGTTTTCGCAGGTATTAAAGATCAACAATGCAAATGCAGTATCCTTTATAATGCAGCGCGAATTATCTTTATTCAATTTATAATTGAATAGGATGTTCTTGTTTTGACCAAGATAGCCCCAGGTAAGCGTGTCACCGGTACAGTTTTTTGCGCTGATGTAAACATAGGGTTTTAATGGGTTACTATTTTCAACAAACTTGACGCTGTCCTTCATACAAGCTGTGTCGCAAAAAAACCTGTTCGCACCTGCTGAGTTCTTATTCCCGCATGACATAATGATAAAGACAAACGGCAATGAAATGAAAGTTAGTTTTTGATGCATAAGTATTTGTTATGATCAACAAAAATAGATTTAATGATGAAATATTATGCGGTACATTATTTGAGCGATAATTCTACTATCTTCGGCGATTATGTCTATCAACCTGCGATCATTTAAGCTGCGAGTTCGACACCGGAAAACTGCTATGAGAGCGTTCCTGGCACGGTTGCAAAAAAATCCTCCAAAAAAACTTGATCAGCTAACAGTCAAAGTTGAGCAGGAAGTGTGGCAAGAAGTTAACTGTATGACTTGCGCCAACTGTTGCAAGTCGATGACACCGACTTATAAGCTGAAAGACATGCAACGAATTTCTGCACATCTTGGAATGACTGTACGGGAGTTCAAGAATAAATGGCTGTATCAAGAAAAGGGGACCGGGTACTGGTTAAATCGCCGCAACCCCTGCCAGTTTCTTGAGCCTGAGACCAACATGTGCAGCATTTATGAGGTCAGGCCCGTCGATTGCGCGGGATTCCCCCATTTTTCCAGAAAAAAAATGGTAGAATTTATGCACGTGCACAAGCAAAATGTTGAGTTCTGTCCAGCCACCTACCGAATGGTCGAAAAAATGATGGAGAAATTCAAGGCGACTGTCCATTCGAAGTAACTGAAGTGAATGCTTACTCCATCCTCCTTGGACTTTACAAAAACACATCTTCGATCAGGAAAAATTCAGGTGGTTTGTACTGAGACACTACAATTGAAAGTATGTCAAACTGCACATGCCTGTATTCCTGGTGTTGAAAAAGAAATTCGTCAGCAGCTTTGAGTAAGTATTTGAATTTTTTCTTCGTCACGCTCTCTTCAGGGTATTTCACATGCGAACTCTTCAACGACTTTACTTCAATGATCTTCAGCAGATCGTTCTTTTTTGCGATGATATCAATTTCATAACGTGAGTGCCGCCAGTTGCAATGAAGAATTTCATAGCCATTTTTCACGAGATAGCTGACCGCCATTTCCTCGGCTTCCTTGCCCAACTTGTTGTGTGAGGCCATACGTTATCTTTACTTTAAAATACAAAAACTTCAGAATGGCCCATCACAGAGCCGCAGTATCCAAACTGAAAGGTGTTGTCAGAAGTTATGACTGGGGAGGAATGGAATTTCTCTCGAAATTGTTATCCCATCCAAACACACAAGGCAAACCGATGGCTGAGTACTGGCTGGGCGGCCATGACACGGATCCATCTGTTGTTCTCACCGGCGAAGGGGAAGTCAAATTAAATGATTATGTAGCAGCGGATAACCAGGAAATTCTTGGCAAAACGATC
>VBAU01000153.1:5973-6427 GCA_005883855.1 Bacteroidota bacterium | reverse complement strand
GAAGCAGAAATTGAATTCGCCCGGGAAAATAAACTACATATTCCGCTAAACGCTCCCCATAGAAACTATAAAGATGATAACCACAAACCTGAGCTTGCTGTTGCTTTATCCAATTTCTGGCTGTTGCATGGATTTAAGCCGGCAGACAAGTTAACAGCGACGCTTGAATCAATTCCCGATCTGCGTCAATTGTTGCAAATTTTCAACACAACAGGTTATGACCAGCTTTACAAGACGGCAATGGAGATGCCGCAGGAATCCGTTAACCAGATATTGCAACCGCTTTTGGATCGGATCATTCCTTTGTATTCAAGTGGTCAATTGAAAAAAAGTGAAGAGAATTTTTGGGCAGCTCGTGCCGCTCTAATTTTTGGGGAAAAAGGAAAAAAAAACAAACATCGATCGATTGACAGGGGCATTTTTTCAATTTATTTCTTTAATCTGTTACAGCTAA
>VBAU01000153.1:0-5967 GCA_005883855.1 Bacteroidota bacterium | reverse complement strand
AAGGGGAAGGGCTGTTCCAGGATGCAGGTGTACCACACGCGTATTTAGAAGGGCAAAACGTGGAGATCATGGCAAATTCAGATAATGTTTTGCGCGGAGGGCTGACGAATAAGCATGTCGATGTAAAGGAATTAATGAAACATATAAAGTTTGAAGAGACCGTCCCGCAAATCATCCTTCCTGAACGAATAAATAATTGCGAAGAACTGTACAGGACCGGCGCGCCTGATTTTAAATTGAGTCGCTTCACATTGAAAAGAACTGATACGTGCGCATTTGAATCGGCCAGCGGAGAAATTGTGTTTGTTTTTGACGGGGGCGTATCGATCAGTTCGGAAAGAGATCAACTGTCGTTAAGCAAGGGTGAGGCGGCTTTTATCATAAGTCATCGCCGGGTTTCATTGAAGTGTTTAGCGGACGCAGAGCTATATCGAGCCACGGTACCCGTTCACAGCAGTGAATAAACAGGCTAGTAATTTTTCTTGAATTCATCTATTTTTGTAGTTCGTAAAATAAACTTGCTCATTATGAAGAATAATAAAACTACCATAGTTGTTTTTGTATTGTTGATCATTGCCGCGGCTCTTTATCGTGTGTGGGATAGCAGGCCATTTGGATTTGCTCCCCAAATCGCTATGGCATTGTTTGCCGGATCGGTTATCCGCGACAAAAGATTTTCATTTCTTGTGCCACTTTTTTCTATGCTGATTTCAGACGTATTGTATCAAGTTTTATACGCCCAGGGCTTCACCCAAATAAAAGGTTTTTATGAGGGGCAGTGGGTGAATTATATTTTGTTTACCTCCATCACGGTGATTGGGTTTTTTATCAGGAAAAACAATGTGAGTTCTATCATCCTGGGTTCCCTGGCTGGTGCTGTTTTCTTTTACTTAACTTCTAACTTCTTTGATTGGATGGGCGGAGGGTTAGACATAAACAATCAACCGTATCCAAAAACGTTTCAGGGTTTAGTCGATTGTTTTGTGGCGGGCTTACCCTTTTTCCGCGGAAGTGTGTGGGCAACTCTGTTATTTAATGGGGTCTTTTTTGGCTGTTACTATATGTACAGCCGGTATGTTGTCAAAATGCAACCTCAATCAGCTTAATTTATTTCTTGAAGGAAACAGGTGTTTTATTCTAGCCGAAAAGGGTATTCTTGTCTTTTTCATATTCTTCATCTATCAACAAGCCCTTACCATCGGCGGCAGCCGTTGCAAGTTCATCACAGCGATTATTTAACGGATTGTCCGCGTGCCCTTTCACCCAAATAAATTTAATATGATGCCTTTGCGCCAATTCGTCAAAAAGCATCCAAAGATCTTTATTCTTTTTACCGCCTTTAAATTGCGTCGCGATCCAATTTTTTAACCAGCCTTCATTGATAGCTTTTGCGATGTATTGGCTGTCCGTGAAAATGGTGATATTCATTCCTTCTTTTTTCAACGCCTCAAGTCCTGCGATCACGGCCATTAGCTCCATGCGGTTATTTGTTGTCTTTCGATAACCTTGTGAAAGTTCTTTGCGATGATTGCCGCTGATTAGAATTACTCCATAACCGCCCGGCCCTGGGTTTCCACGGGCAGCACCATCGGTATACATTTGAATTGTTCTCGTTTCAGTCATGTTGCGTCAGTTGTTACCTACACCTGGAACACACCTAATTTCATCTCCTCTATATCTGCGTTATGGTTGGCAGCCGCAATTCCTTCGGAAATAACCTTCCGTGTGTCGATTGGGTCAATGATGGCGTCGACCCATAATCTTGCGGCGGCATAATAGGGGGTGGTTTGTTGGTCGTAGCGATTCTTGATTTCACTTAAAAGCTTTTGCTCTTGCTCAGCGGCAATTTCTTGTCCTTTTGCTTTCATAGCTGAAACCTGGATTTGCAGCAATGTTTTTGCTGCCTGGTCGCCACCCATCACGGCAATCTTCGCGGTGGGCCATGCATAAATAAATCGGGGATCGTACGACTTTCCACACATCGCATAATTGCCTGCGCCGTAGGAATTGCCAACGATGATCGTGATCTTCGGCACTACAGAATTGGCGACAGCGTTTCTGCCTACCATAAAGCCGGTTACATCCTGCAAAAAAACAAGCGGTATCTTTTTCTGATTACAGTTGAGAATAAAACGAGCCGCTTTATCTGCGCTGTCGTTATAGATGACGCCGCCCATCTGCATCTCACCTTTTTTGCTTTTTACAATTTTCCTTTGATTGGCTACAATGCCTACTGCCCATCCGTCTACTCTTCCATAGCCGCAAATAATCGTTTTGCCATAATCCTCCTTGAATTGTTCGAACTCTGAATCGTCAACAATTCTCTCAATGACCTCAAGCATATCATATGGCTTGCCATCGAAGGGAAAAATTCCATGAAGATCTTCCGCACTCTTGCTTGGCATTCTCGATTCAATTCGATCAAAGCCTGCCTTTTCTTTACTGCCGAGCATGGACATCATTTTTTTAACGTGGTCCATGCATTCGTGTTCGGTCTTGAATTTATAATCTGCAATGCCGGAGATTTCAGTATGTGTGAGCGCTCCTCCCAGCGTTTCAGTATCGACTTCCTCTCCAATCGCTGCCTTGACAAGATAGGGCCCAGCTAAAAAGATTGACGAACCCTCGACCATCAGTGTTTCATCACTCATGATGGGAAGATAGGCGCCACCCGCAACGCATGCGCCCATAACTGCAGCAATTTGAGTAATGCCCATCGCGCTCATCCTGGCATTGTTGCGGAAGATGCGACCGAAATGTTCCTTGTCAGGAAAGATCTCATCTTGCATAGGAAGAAAAACGCCGGCGCTGTCTACCAAATAAATTATAGGCAGGTGATTTTCCATCGCAATCTCTTGCATCCGGAGATTCTTTTTTCCGGTGATCGGGAACCAGGCTCCTGCCTTTACAGTTTGGTCGTTGGCAACAACCACACATTGTCGCCCACTGACATAACCGACGCCGGCTACCGTACCACCTGCGGGACAACCGCCTTGCTCATCGTACATTCCAAATCCGGCAAACGCACCCAATTCCAAAAAAGTTTTACCCTTGTCGATCAGGTATTCAATTCTTTCCCGTGCAGTCAGTTTATTTTTTTGTTTTTGCTTTTCGATTGATTTCTTCCCGCCACCCAGGTAAATTTTTTCCAATCGCTTTTGCATATCGCTCAGCAACATTTTCATTGCATCTTCGTTCCTGTTGAACTCAATATTCATTTTCGATTCCTTCATGTGGCAAATATAGTGGAAGCCGGAACACAGCGGAGAACATGCAGAGGAAGTCATTCATGATTCAAAATTTGTTCGACATCCACAACTAATGTATTCGATGAGACCGACGCAGCCGCTTTGTCATACTCTTCGTGTCCCAACCAGTGTTTGACGATCAAATTCTCCGCAATTTTTCTATTTCTTGTTTTTTCGAATATCACTTGTTTGGTAAAAAATTCGGGAACCCAGTCAAAAAAATTGGAAGGAACGCCAAACTCGTCCCATGAACGGGTGATGCCGTACTTTTTTACAAAAAAGTCTTCATGCGGCCGGATGAAATAGACTGTAGTGATAGCTCGATTATAGTTTTTCTCAATGGAAGCTCTTACCTTTTGATATTCAGTTTTAACCGGGTTTAGAAATTCCTGAATAAAATTGTAACGCGCATTTAATACAAACCCGAATGATAGGATTGCGATCACGGTGGTCCTTGTTTCACCCATTTTAATTGCTGTTAATAACATGTTTGCACAAAGAAAAAACACTGCCATATTTAAAGCCAGTAATGTTCTGTTGGAGAAATAATTCTCCTTGACGATTAGCGATGGCAGGTAAATCACGATCAAAAGAAAGATTGTGAGAATAAGGGTTTTGACACGATTTGCCAATGGCAACGCCCTCGACTCGTAAAAGTCAGCACATATCCAGGCAAAAAAAGTCAATACATAAATGATGAAGCCTATCAGACTCTTTTCATTGAACAACGCAGTAAAGTGAAATGCAGTGGCGAGCGGCCTGAAAAAGAACCTGATTTTTGAAAAAATATTGATGGATATCTTCGTTCTTTCGACTGCCTCAATGTCGTGAGCTCGTAAGTTCAATTTGAAAAGCACATAGTACAGTACATAAATGCATAAGGAGATGGCTATTCCGATGAATATTTTCCGCAATCTATTTGGCCTTGAAACCAGGTGTAACAAGAACGGAAGAAGGAAGCAACCAAAACCGTTTTGGTAGGTGAACAGTGAGATTAGCCCCAACACGGCAGAACCGGTTATAGCCACTAGACGCTTACCAATTTTTTCGGATTCAACGTCAATGGAAGCATATAGGATGTATCCGGATAACAAACCAGCAGTATTAGCGATAAACAGCTCAAGGCACGACGCCCAACGCACGCAAATTGAAAAAGGGGGCGTACAGATCAGATACACTACTGAAGAGACGATGAGCAGCGCTGGTAGTCTTTCCTTCGTTACTATTTTCTTAATAATGAAATACCAGATTGGAATGCAAATTAGCCAGCCCAAAAATGAAAATAAACGAATGTAAATTAGATCATGAACTGTCGTTGCACGGCTAAACAACACTCGAAAAAGCTTTTCAGTTATGTAACGCCCTTGCGTGATAAACATTTGAAATCCGGATCCTTCTTTATATAACCATAACTGTACTGACTCGTCAGTATACAAATACTCCGTATAGAAAACAGGATAAAAGATGGCAACAGCGATGAGGATAAGAAAGAGAACGCTTAGAAAGTCTCTTTTGCTAAGAAAAGCACTACTGTCTTTGCCTAAATTCATTCCATTTTTTTAAAAGGTCCGTGAACTGTATTTGCGCCTCTTTCATCGTTGAGATCATTTGTGCCGTCGGCGGCATGTCACTTTCCTGTAAGAGATCGAGCAGGTTGTCAAGGCTGCCGACTACCTGGTTAAAATTGACTTCCTTGCTTCCTCTTTCACCGCTAACGAATTTGTTCAGCACAGCAATGGTTGTCGTATCCTTGATATTGCTTTGTAATACAGAAATTTCACGACCAATTTGGAGTAGTTGCTTCCGACTATTATAAGCTACTAAAGAAAGATCGTGCTGCAATTGCAAATCTCTGTAAGGCGTTTTCACTCGTGGATCCATTTTCACCGTCAGCGATTGTGTGAAGGTTTTGCCGTCAACGAATAGTTTGACAACATAGGTGCTGGGCATCACCCATGGAGAGGTGGGATGAGGAGCGGTTAAATAGCTGAAATGGGATAAGAAGGAGGACTGTCTAATGGTGTATAATGCATGTCCCATAAAAACCTGTGCGATCCTCTCTCTGCCGAAAGAATTTGTTGCGGGCGGATCCAGTACAAAGGAATATTGACTGCGGGAATTTTGTACATCGTATCATGATTGCTGAAATAGCGAATTGAATTTCCTTTTGCATCCATGATCGTTAATGAAACATCTCTTGCATTGTCGGATAAGTAGTAGTCTAGCATCGCACCGTCAGGTGGATTTTGTCCGGCGGGTTCCTCCTTCGGCAACGGTGTATCCGTCCACATATCCCATCGAACACGGGTTGCAGTTTGTGGTTTGAAGAGAACAGTCGATTGTTTAATTGTTTGATTGCTTAATTGTCGAAGAGCCGAGATGTTGTCTAAAATCCAAAAACTTCTTCCATGCGTTCCGACAACTAGGTCGTCATCCTTTACGACTAAATCGCGAATGGAAGTGGCTGGCATATTTAATCGTAAACTTTGCCAGTGCTCACCATCATCGAAGGAAACATACACAGCTTTTTCGCTTCCGGCAAATAGGAGTTCTTTCTTTTTCGGATATTCACGGATGACGTTTATGGGATCATTCGGTAACCCATTTACGATTTCTTTCCACGACTTACCCCCGTCATCTGTTTTGTAAATATGTGGACGCATATCGTCGCATCGGATTCTGTTCACCGCCGCGTATGCGGTATTGACATCTGTGTGGC
>VBAU01000152.1:18585-18836 GCA_005883855.1 Bacteroidota bacterium | reverse complement strand
ACAAGCCTCAAGTGCACCAACGAGGTGTCGGATCTCGTAGAATTTCACTAACACTAACCCTTAGAATGTTGTCTAACCAGCCTAGCGCAAGCCAATGCGTCGATCGCATTCTGGTACGAAGAAAGGGGGACAAGGAGGTCCAATGGCTCGGACCAAACCCCATGCATTATTGATTGATTCGCACCGGAAAGAGTGGAGTTTCAGCAGTTAGGGTAAGCCCGCAATCCCACTTAGTTTCTACCACGGCTTCC
>VBAU01000152.1:10949-18568 GCA_005883855.1 Bacteroidota bacterium | reverse complement strand
CAATGTGACCACCGCTGCCAGGGCCGCTACCAGATACGTCATGGCAGCCCACTTCAGTGCATCTTTTGCCTTTGGATATTCCGATGAATTTGTGACCGTAGTAAGATTAAGCCAATTTAAGGCCCGACGGCTGGCGTCGAATTCGACGGGCAACGTAATAAGGGTGAACACCACCGTGATGCTCATTAAGATAATCCCAATGAGCAATACGACAGGATTACCTCGCCAAGCCATAATTACCCCTATCAATAGTATCCAGTTCACGATCGATGAGCTGAACTGCACCGTTGGGACCATTTTACTACGCAGCGTCAACCACTTGTAGGCTGCAGCGTGTTGCAAAGCGTGTCCACATTCGTGTGCAGCTACCGCTGCCGAAGCCACGTTTCTGCCCTCGTAAACGTCAGGGCTGAGGTTGATGGTTTTCGTTACAGGGTTGTAATGGTCACTCAAAAAACCTTCTACGGATGTGACCTTCACATCGTAAATGCCGTTATCCTTAAGCATTTTTTCCGCCACCTCCTTGCCACTCATTCCGTTCGCCAAAGGCACCTTGGAGTAACCAGAAAACTTGCCTTTGAGGATCATCGAAACCAGCATACTGATCCCTAAAAAAATCAGCGAAACAATCATTATTTGGGGTGTCATTTTTTGGTAATTATTTTTAATGTTTAACCTATGAACAAATCTATTTCCAAACTATTTTTCGCGTAAAAACCAGTCATTTACGGCGCTATGCTAAGTCGTTTTGTCATAAACAATTTTTGCGTAGTCGAGCTTTGCGGTGAAATTAAACGCGGTTTTCTGTAGTCGTTATAGACCCCTTCTTAATAATTGTTAATCAGTTAGTTATAGGCTATTTTCAAAGATATCTTGCGTCAATTTTTTGCTAAATAATCGCAGTAAAAGTTATTCACAGGAGCAAAAAATTATTTTGTTATGTGGCTCAGATTTGTAACTTAGTGCAAGAATTTAATGGGTTAGTAAGTAAGAGGGTTGATCGCAAGATCAGCCCTTTTTACTTTCGCTAAAATCACCAATTTTTCTCCGCGTGCGAATCTAAATACTTCTTTGTTTTTTCAGGATCATTACGCTGTAGTTTGAAAGGTTAACTTTATTTCATGAGCAAAGTAAGAACCGCTTTCTTCTGCCAGAATTGTGGACATGAAAGTGTAAAATGGTTAGGTCAATGTCCATCGTGTGATCAGTGGAATACTTTTGTTGAAGAGTTGGTTCAGAGAGATGATAAATAAAATAATGGTTGAAAACATTATGAGGACGCGAAGGCGGTCAAGACAGTTGCTTTAAATCAAATCGCAAATGATGAACAAAAAAGATTTTTGACTTCCGACGGTGAGCTTAACAGAGTACTGGGCGGCGGTATTGTCCCGGGAAGCATTGTTTTGATAGCAGGTGAGCCGGGTATCGGTAAATCAACTTTGTTTTTGCAAAACGGCCTCGCCTTGAAAAATAAGACAGTTCTTTATATCGAGGAGAGCGTACAACAAATACGAATGAGGGCCGAACGATTGGGTTTACAAAATGACAATTTCTATTTGCTCACTGAAACGTCGACTCAACTGATTTTCCAGGAAATAAAGAAATTGAAGCCAGATCTGATTATCGTTGATTCTGTTCAAACCTTGCAGACGCCTTTCATCGATTCATCGCCGGGAAGCGTTTCCCAAATAAAAGAAAGCGCGGCAGAGTTTCAAAGATTTGCAAAAGATACAAACACACCAGTTTTCTTAATTGGACATATTACGAAAGATGGATCCATCGCTGGACCAAAGATTCTTGAACATATTGTCGACACAGTTTTGCAGTTCGAGGGCGATCGTCACTATGCGTATCGCATTCTGCGAACTTTAAAAAATCGATTTGGCAATTCTGCAGAATTGGGAATTTACGAGATGACTGATCGTGGAATGAAAGCAGTCACGAATCCAAGTGAAATTTTGATCACTCAAAAGGAAGAGGCACTGAGTGGTATTGCAATCGCTGCTTCTATTGAAGGCATCAGGCCGTTGTTAATTGAAGTGCAGGCGCTGGTCACTCAATCGGTTTACGGAACTCCTCAGCGAGCTGTAACAGGGTTTGATTCCAGGAGGCTACAATTATTGCTGGCCGTCCTGGAAAAGCGAGGAGGTTTTCACTTCGGCATAAAGGACGTTTTCCTTAACATCGCAGGCGGATTAAAAGTTGAGGACCCTTCCATAGACCTGGCAGTACTTTGTGCATTACTTTCTTCTTATGAGGACGTTCCACTCCCTAACCATATTTGTTTTGCTGGAGAAATTGGTTTAAGCGGAGAAATAAGAGCCGTGAATCGAATTGAGCAACGAATCGCGGAGGCTGAGAAGCTTGGGTTTGAGAAGATCATTGTTTCTAAATACAATCAAAAAGGAGTAGCTAAGCAAAAGTTCAGTATTCAGGTCATAACGATGAGCCGGGTAGAAGAGGTGTACCGCTATTTTTTCTGAAAAAAATATTTTTATCATTTCTTGTGGTTGGACTTAAAGAGATAAAAACTTCTTTCCTGCATCTCTTGTTCCCGCATGTATGTGCAGGATGCGGGAGCGATATTGTAAGCGAACAGAGTTCGTTGTGCATGCACTGTATTGCGGGGATGCCAGAAACCAATTTTCATATTTATGCTAACAACCCCATCGAAAAAATTTTTTGGGGAAGACTGCCATTGGTTAGCGCAACGGCTCAATACTATTTTACTAAGGAGTCGCTGATGCAACATCTCATGCATGAGCTCAAATATAAAGGCAATAAAGAACTGGGATTGCAAATGGGCAGACTGATGGGCAATGATCTGCAACAAACCCATCGCTTTTGCCATGTCGATGCGCTAATTCCGTTACCGTTATTTCCGGCAAAAGAGAAACGCCGGGGTTACAACCAGGCGACCATCTTATGTGAGGGCATGGCACAGGTGATGAGTGTCAAAATATTAACAGACGTCGTTGTTCGGACCAAATACACAGAAACACAAACAAAAAAAGGGAGAATGGAGCGTTGGCAAAATATGGAAGGCAAATTTGAAATATTGAAACCCCAAAAAATTCAAGGTAAGCATGTGTTGCTCGTTGACGATGTAGTAACCACCGGTGCCACCCTTGAGGCCTGTGGCCATGAGCTTATTGTTGCGAATGACATTAAGCTCAGTATTGCCACTCTTTGCTGTGCATCCGGCTAATGTTTCGGTATTGTCCATAACTCAGAAGGAAGAAATCGATTTCTTCGATTATTTTTAGGGCAATGAAAATACCACCTGGCTTCTTAATCTTATCCCTTTCGATTGTTTTGTTTGCCTGTAAGAAAGAATCTTTTATTACAAGTCCCGATGCACTGGTAACCGTTACTGCCGATAGTTTAAAATATGACACTGTTTTCACCACTGCAGGGTCCGTCACTCAATTTTTTAAGATCATCAACGAAAACGAACAAAAATTAAAGATTTCTTCGATAAAGCTTATGGGAGGTACGACTTCTCCTTTCAAGATCAATGCCGACGGTTACATTGGTCCCGAAATAGATAACCTTGACATTGCCCCCAACGATAGCACATATGTTTTTGTTTCTGTGGTCATCAATCAAACTACCAGCAATCTCCCTTTTATCGTTCAGGATAGTATCAAGATAAGTTATAATGGTACCGACCACTGGGTGCAATTGGAGGCGTGGGGACAAAATGCGCATTTCCTGCGTAACAAACAGATATCTGTTGACGAGACCTGGACGAACGATCTTCCTTATGTTGTTCTAGGCTCATTGCATATAGCCCCTGGTAAAATTCTGACGATCGATAAAGGGTGTCGCGTTTATGTTCATGGTGATGCTCCAATAATTGTGGATGGAACCTTGCGGGTGAACGGGCAAATGGATTCTGTCGACCGCGTTTATTTTCGTGGGGACAGGCTTGACGATCCGTACAAAGATTTTCCCGCGTCGTGGCCCGGCATCTTTTTCACAACGACTAGCAAAGACAATCTGTTCAATTACGCTGTTTTAAAAAATGCTTACCAGGCAATTGCGGCGCAGGATCCGGCACCAAACAGCCCGACGCCGAAAGTAACGCTGAATGAATGCATCATTGATAACGCTTATGATGCCGGCGTGATCACTCTAAATTCAAGTGTATATGCTACCAATTGTCTCATCAGCAACTGCGGAAAGAATTTGTATCTGTTAAAGGGCGGGGACTACCAGTTTATCCATTGTACCGTGGCCAGCTACTCGAATAATTTTATTTTGCATAAGAATCCTGTACTTCTTGTAACTAACTATGTCAATGTAAATGGCGTTCCTCAAACCGCCTCACTCACAGCATCTTTTGAAAACTGCATTTTTTGGGGTGAAGGCGGGCTACTGGATGATAGCGACGAAGTGAAGGTGGCAATCAGCGGAGCCAATGCCCCGGTGACTTTCAACAATGATTTACTTAAGGTGAATGGTTTGCCGGCAAATTCCACGTTGAATTCGACGTCAGTTCAATTGATGAACCAGAATCCGTTGTTTCAGAACATTGATATTTCAAAAAACTATTATGATTTTCATTTGCAAACGGGTTCGCCGGCAAAAGATAAAGGTGCAGCCACAGGCGTCATTATTGACTTAGATGGCAAACCGCGGCCGTCCGGCCCGCCAGATATAGGATGTTATGAAAGACAGTAGGCAACTTTGAAAAAACAATGACCGTTTTCAGTTGGAACATTCTTAACTTTAACGTCCTAAAATTTTTCAGATGAAAACTTTATTGCTCGCAGTAGTACTTTCAGCCACCCTAACAGGATCTTCCATTTATGATTTCAAAGCACCCGGCCTAACAGGAGGGACAATCAACTTTGCCGATTTCAAAGGCAAAAAGATAATGGTTGTAAATACAGCGTCCATGTGCGGCAATACTCCACAGTACAAAGACCTGGAAGCGTTGTACGAGAAGTATAAAAATAAACTGGTGATCGTTGGTTTCCCTGCGAACAATTTTGGTGCGCAGGAGCCGGGAAGCAATGAACAGATACATGAATTCTGCACGAAGAATTATGGAGTAACATTTCCAATGGCTGAAAAAGTTTCGGTTAGAGGCGATGATATCGATCCATTGTTTAAATGGCTGGTTGAACAATCCAACGAACTGGCGAAAAAAGTGCCCACAGATAATACAAAGGATATTGTGTACAGAAAATTTTTGCAGGACCCTGTCATCTGGAATTTTACCAAATTCCTGATCGATGAGAACGGGAACTTAGTTGCCGTGTTTCATAACAAGGTAAGTCCAATGAGCGACGAGGTGCTCAAACATCTGAATTAGAGAGCGCGGATTCTCAGGATTAAAAGATTGAAAGGAAATCACAGGCGATTTCCTTTTTTTATTATCACCAGTCAAGCATTGTTTGTTAACTTTCCCGGCAATCGTTGAAATCGGGTAAATCGTTCTAAATGCAATTCAAGGACATCATAGGTCAGCATCAGGCAAAGCAACAACTTGTTGAAATGATTCAGCATAACCGCTTAAGCCATGCCTTGCTTTTTTTGGGGAAGGAGGGTAATGGTTCTTTGCAGTTAGCCATCGCCTTAGCGCAATATATTACCTGCGAAAAGGCAAATCCTAACCCGAATAGAAATCATCGCGACGCAACTAGCTCGCTCTTTGCGGTAGAGCCTTCTCCCTTACGACTCACCACGCACGACTCACCAACAGATTCTTGTGGTGTTTGTTCATCTTGCATCAAGGCTGAGAAACTTGTTCACCCGGATATACACTTCTCTTATCCAGTGATTACCAAAAAGTCGGGCTCTCCGCCAGTGAGTACAGACTACATTTCGGAATGGAGGGAATTCATTAAATCTTATCCATACGGAAATGTGTACGATTGGCTCCAATTTATTGGTGCTGAAAATAAACAGGGAAATATTACGGCGCAGGAGTGCAATGACATCATTCGCCAACTGAGCCTGAAGAGTTTTGAAAGTGAATATAAGATCCTGGTTCTTTGGATGCCGGAATATTTAGGAAACGAGGGAAATAAGTTGCTTAAGCTGATTGAAGAGCCGCCACCGAACACGTTGTTTATTTTCGTGGCCGAAAATGAATCATTGATTTTACCGACTATAGTTAGCCGCTGCCAGCTCATAAAAATTCCGGCGCTGGAGACGAGCGAAGTTGAGGAAGCGCTTATCACGAGAAATAATACCAATACTGGAACGGCCCGGCAGACCGCAAGTGTAAGCGAAGGAAATTACCGCGAAGCCCTTCAACTTGTTCAGCATGCCGAGGATGATTGGCAGAGCCTGCTTCGGGAATGGCTGAACGCCATTTTAAAGACGGGGCCTGTGGCACAAACAAAATGGGTCGAGGAAGTATCGAGTTTGGGTCGCGAGAAACAAAAGCAGTTCATACGTTATTTTAACCACCTCCTTGAACAGGCTATTCGCTACAAACTGATGAGAGAATTCATCTATCTGCCTGACAACGAAAAGGATTTTGCCAACCGTCTTAATCGAATTGCAGACATCGCTCAGCAGAAAGCCATCATTGAGGAGCTTGACAAGGCCACCTATTATATTGAACGCAATGCTAACGCAAAGATCCTGTTCCATGCCTTGACCATTAAGCTTTACCATATCATTCAGGACAAAATTGTATTTTTGGCTAATTGAGGGGATGGGGGCAAAGGAAGGGAAAGCGAATTGGTATGAGCCCCGGCTGGTTAACTTTTAATGTGTCAATTGTAACTTCTACATATATCACAACTGTTCAATGCTTTTTCCCGCAATTGGCGGGACTGAATAGCGTGACAGGCGTACAAGTGTGCGACGCAACGAAAGCTTAAGCCATTTTCTGCAGCCGGGTACATAAACATCAAATTCCTTTTCAAAAGCACCTCCACTTAAGGGAATAAATTTTATTCTGATTTAATCTGAAATGCAATAGAATGAGCTGCGGAAGTTGTGGTATTAAGCCTAACGGCTGTAAGAGCAATGGAGGGTGCAACACGGGAAGTTGTAACCGGCTCAATGCTCATGACTGGTTGTACAATATGCCTATGCCTGATACCGAAAGCAGCTGCAAAGTTGTTGAGATTTCTTTCAATAATGGCAGCCGCAAAGATTTTTTTCGCAATGTTACCCTGCAGCAATTTGAGAAGGGAGACCTGGTGTCAGTTGAAGGGGTAAGTGGGTTTGATGTAGGAGAAGTTTCTTTGACAGGTGAGATCGTTCGCCTGCAAATGAAAAAGCGAAGTGTGAAGGAAGATAACCCCGAAATGAAAAAGCTTCTTCGGCGCGCAAGTGATCGTGACCTTGACATTTGGAAACAAAACAAGGCCAGGGAGCCGCAAGCGATTATTCGGAGTCGGGCAATCACAAAGCAGTTGAAATTGGAAATGAAGATCAGCGAAGTTGAGATGCAGGCAGATGGGCGTAAGGCTACATTCTTTTATATAGCTGGTGGCCGGGTGGACTTTAGAGAACTCATAAAAGTGTATGCCAGTGAATTTAAGCTGAAGGTAGAAATGCGCCAGATCGGAGCCAGGCAGGAAAGTGCAAAGGTTGGCGGCATCGGCAGTTGCGGTCGCGAACTATGTTGTGCAACATGGCTGACGGAT